>JAKFUT010000191.1 GCA_021732565.1 Candidatus Obscuribacterales bacterium | reverse complement strand
AAGTTGGCAACGACAACAGAACCGAATCAAATTCAATGAGTCTAAATAGCCTGACGAACGATCTCAGAGGCAATCTTTCCGAGATCTATGCGTCGATGGAAAACATCGGCAAAAATGCCATGAACGAGTTTCCCGACTCCGACAAGCTTCTTGCTGACCTTTTTGGCGACAGCAACTCGCATCTGCCGGGCGTCGAACAAAAACTCGTGGCAGATCCCGTTGACGGATTGAACGATCAAGACCGTGCTGCGGTGGATAATATTGAACTGAAACTTGAAAGCGACAACTCCGAATCACAAGCACGACGAAATATTGAGACCGAGCTGACACTCTGCAACGGAGCCGATAGATCCCGAGCTATTAAACAGCTCGATCGCGATACACACGACACTAGAAGCACAAGCCCGTGGATCATAACCGCTGACCAAAACGCACCAGGTGGCTACAGGGTCACCCACAGATAACGTTGGACTGGAATCAATATGAAAACGCGAACGCTGCGGAGCGGCAGGAGTCGGAATCCGAAAAGCCCGCAGCGACGGCACCCGCTAATTCAAATCGATGGCGGAGATGACTCGAAGCAGCTTCAAGAAGAAAGGAGTACGTCAGGGCCGTTCGTCGGGCGGGGAAATGAGCAATTTGGCCTGAAGCGTGCAATGTCTGCAATAAGGGCACCATCTTGCTCCAAATGAGCCAATTTCATCAATCGCCCAAGTACTTTCAACAGGCCGAAATGCTTCGTTCACGAACCTCCGCGGCGAGGTAGTCTGCCAGAGACTTTCCTACAAGATCTTCCGGTAACTGATAAACCTGTACTCCTATTTATGATCCAGTCTTCTTCTACGACGCCGGGCTGGCGCACCGGAGCAAAGGTCTGAGGTCAATGCTCCACCACAGGAACACTGCCACATTGTTTTTATACGGACTCTGAGGTAACTTTGGTCTGTGACGACTAGAGGGAACGCCGATGCCTCCTGGACACCATTCAGATCCGACTCCATCAAAGTCGGGGCCGATTAGAGCACGCTGGGGTGTCAGGCAATTGCCATCTCGCACCCGAGAACGCAGCTTCAATCTTGAGGACGCTGAAGCAAACATTCTAGAACACATCGTGCCTTCCGATTGGTTGTTACGATGGGAAGGAGAACTTGCATATGACTCCGTCATGAAATGGTCCACCGCCGAGGCATCCTATTATTTCAACGTCCTCAGTTTCTTCGCGAAGATTCGACACGAAGACAATCTGCCTCGCGGCAATGAGGAGCGCATTAAAGAAGCCTGCCAACGTGCCAGGTCAATTTTTGATTCGCCCATAAGCGTAGACCGAGTTCTGCAAGCTGTCATTTCTCTCCCGGACTATGGGCAGGGAATGGTAAATCTGCGGACATTTTTTCTTCCTCTGCTGTTTTTGCTGTCGCCCGAAGATCTGTTCGAGATAGTATTACAATTTGCGGACGAGCAAGTGGCTAATAAATACAACCGTACTTTGTCGTGGTTTGACATTCTTGATCTAATTGATGCCATCGTTCTGGCTGGACTCGGGTCAACGCGCAAGGAAGCGCTCAAAGAAATGATTGCATCAAGACTAAACCCTTCCACGTGGCTATCGCCGACCTTAGACCGGCCGTCTCCGCTCTGTCAAATCGCTCTCGGCTTTGGCATGATTGCAGAAATGGAAAAGCTGATCCGCTCCTGTCCCGATCGGTTGTTTGCAAACTCGCCATCAAGGCTGGATAACGGCTCACAACTTCCCTTTCTATTGACGCTAAGTAGCGACGCTGAGATTATCATGCATGCCGAACGATTGTGTATCTACCTGAGGGACGAGCAGCAAGTACGATCGTGGCTGGAACGCCTCGGTGTGGATGGCATTCCTCGGGTCGTTGACTCAATTGTTCGGTTGAACTCCCCTTCAAAAGTCGAGGCTATGTGCAACGAGTTGCTCGATCATGCAATACCCGAACTGGTGCCTCATGTCTTACATCTATACGTCGCTAATGTAGGAAAATCTGCTAGAGCATGGTTGTTCCGGTATGGAGATATGGTGCTACCGGAATTACTGACACTGGCAGAGCTGCGTAATTTCGATATCGAGTTGTTGGAATTGATTCGCGAACTACACGTCGAATGTCCTGATGCACGTAGTGACAAAATGGTCGCACAACGAATAGAGAATCTGTTCTCTCAAGAAGGCATGGTACCGGAAATGTCAGCATCGACCACACCGGAATGGCTCGTTAAGTCATTGAGCAAATCGACCGGTGTAAAGGCCGTCAGGCTGCCTGCAATTTTTTCACCCAGAACCTGCCCACCTGTCATTATAGAAGGCCTCAGGCTCCCGGAAGCTTCAGTGGAGTATATGTTACGCTGCCTCAAAGAAAGTTCTGCAGATAGCCTGCATCCATTCATCAAAACGCTGAGAACCAATGTACCGAGAAGAAATTTTGATCACTTGGCCGTGACTCTATTCTACCGCTGGGTTCGCAATGGCTGCGACGGAACGGAGAAATGGATACTAATGGCTCTGGGTGCATTAGGATCTGATATCGCAGCCAGGCTATTGATTGAATGGACCCGCTATTGGCAAACAAGTGGACAACATCGCCTCTCGGCCTTTAGCCTGGAGTGCTTGCGCGCGATGGGAACAACTGACGCAATTGCTAAGATTGCCAAGCTCGCTTCCACACCTGGTCTTAAGTCGCTTAAGAAAAAGGCTCAAGCAATGATCGAAGCGATTGCCGCGGAAAACAAACTCACCCGCGAAGAACTTGAGGACCGTATCATTCCCGACCTGGGTTTAGCGGCAATCGTTATTCTCGATTACGGCGTCAGAAAATTCACCGTTGTATTAGACTCACAACTCAAGCCAGCCTTGCAAGATGCAGACGCAAAGATACTGTACACCTTGCCCAGAGCAACCAAAACAGACGACGCGCTATTGGCCCGCGAAGCAGCGAAGCAATGGAAAAGAATCAAAGAACTTCTGGCGGAACTAGCAAAGGTGCAATCGGAAAGATTGGAAAAATCAATGTGTTCGGTGCGTACCTGGACACTAACGGACTTTGATCAATTGTTGGTCCAGCATCCCGTGATGCAATATTTGGTTAGGCGCCTGGTCTGGTACAAAACAGAAGACACCAGACTCGGTGCTCCGGTGACGTTTAGAGTAAGCGACGATAACACTTTAGCAGACGATAACGATCTGCCCATCACATTGAATGCAGCTGATAGAGTTGGCATTGTGCATCCCGTTCAGCTCGGAGACCAGCTGCTGCGCAAGTGGGGAGACTTATTTGCAGAGTACGACATCATCCAGCCATTTTCTCAATTGGGACGCCCCGTCCATCACTTAGAATCTCATGAGATGGACGCCTTTGCCATTAATCGTTTCGACAAACAATGGCTTCGTCCGGAGCTTCTTGTATGGCCGCTGGAACGGCTGGGCTGGATTCGAGGGTGTACGAACAATGACGGCATGTTTAATCAGATGATTATGCAATTCCCGTACTGTGACACATCCGCCTATCTTCAGTTGGATGGAATGAATTCGGCTTATTTCAGCGATAGCTCCGGGCAGATTATTTACAGCTGCTTCTTCGTTCCCGGTGCTAAGAAGCAGGCGGATGCAAACTCTTCGATAAAACTCTCGTGTGTGAACAAAACCATTGTTTCCGAAGTACTAAACACGCTCTATACCATCACTAAGAGCGCGCAATCAGTATGACGCAGCGGACAACTTGCTGCCACGCATTTGCCTCCACCATTGATTGAAGCGACTGGCAACACCGATTAGTTTGCGACTTGTCCCCCGACGACTTTACTCAGTGGTCTTCCCATTGCAAGGATTATGAAGGTAGGTTAGTTTTGTCTCATCTAAGCCGCATCCTGGCTCCCGGCGAAGTATTCAACGCCCACAAGTGAGTAATCAAAATGAATCCCGAAATAATTGAAAGTGAGAAAAACTCGGCTGTTGGACAGCTCGCCAACGAGCTGAATTTGCTCGATTTCGCAGACCCTATGCCAACGAAGACGGGGACTCGAGCCAAAGACACTGACGCGACCGAGCGTCAGGAGGCGGCGCCGGAAAAGCCCGCGGCGCCAGCGCCCACTGTTACTAAAGAAGCAAAAAATGATCGCGGTGAAGAACTAAAGCAGCTTAGAGCTAAGCTAGACGATAGTGAAACGTCGGAAGGCGGTCTAGATCCGATCATCAAGAAGAAAGAGTCCCTCATTGTTGATTTGGATAAAGCCATAAAGCGTGAGCGCGATAACCGCACAGATGATCTCATTGTTAGAACGCGGCACACTGAGCAGCTAATTGAGATGCGAACGGAAGTCGGACTTCGACTGGCCAGTGCTTACGTATACTCCGGCAATCAAAATCGGACTGGTGCGGTAAATCAACTTAAAGACTTGATGCAAATTAATCCATCTGTTGTCCGTCAACAGGATTTTATTGAAATGGCGACACTAAAGGGTCTGCACAAAGATGAGTCCTTCCAAAAGCGCTTTGCATCAGCAGGTGGTGAAAAGGATGCACTTACCCACCAATACGCGAAGAGATTCCTGCGATCATTTAGGGATAACACTAATGAACTCGAGGTTATGGTACCCTTTGTGAAGACTCCTCAGCTAAAAGAGCTGGCAAACGAAATCGATGCCGTCTTACGCAAGGAAAACTCTCCATACAAGCAAGATTTGACCGATATACGCAGCTACCTGGCATTGGAAACGGCTTTCTCCAGCATTGCAGAAGCCAACCCGAAATCCTTTCCGAAAACCACTGATGCCCAACGAGCAGCATTACGCACTGATGCAATTGATGAACTTTGCAAATATGTGTTGTTGACCGCAGACAAACAAGATCTGTCAAAAAATAAGTACCTTCAGGTGCTTGTGAAGGATTCCGGAGCAGACAAGGATCCTTTCTTCAAGAAGATCTACAAACAAGCCATGGAAAAATAGTGCCGGAACTGCGCCACCAACCAAAAGCGTCGTCTCGACTACTTAAGCGGCGGGTTTGAAGTTGTCGGCTTGGGAGTGGTAGCCAGATATTTGTGAACGAAACTGACCGCATTCGCCCCCTCACCGGCGGCAGACGCGATTCTTTTCATGGAACCCGACCGAACGTCTCCTACTGCGAATACTCCCGGTACACTGGTTTCAAATGGCAGTGGATCGCGAGGGAGGTCCCAGCCCGATTCCGGTTTTGCTTCTGGTCCGGTAAGCACGAATCCATCGACATCTAGCTTGAGCGACCCGGATAACCACTTCGTTCTGGGCTCAGCTCCTATGAAAACGAACATTGCCTGCCCCGGAATTCTTTCGGCTTGTGGTTTAGTTGGCTCTTTTATCGCAACTTGTTGCAGCCGCGATTCGCCTTCCAATCCCGTGACGGTGCTATTAGTGCGGACTTCGATGTTAGCGCGCTCACCAATTTGATCGATCAAGTATTGAGACATTGATTTCTGCAGCGAAGGTCCCCGCACCACTAATGTTACTTTCTTGGCAAACGAGGAGAAGTGAATAGCTGCTTGTCCGGCTGAATTCGCACCACCCACGATGATAACCGATTCTCCTTTCAGCGTTGGCCCCTCCGACATGCCTGCTCCATAGTAGACTCCACGATTGAGGAATTTATCGATACCGGGCACGTCGAGTTTCTTGTAAGTAACCCCGGGTGCAAGTACAATAGCGCGCGTCTCTACTCGTGGTCCTGACTGCTCCTAGCCGCCTGGCTTGTTCTGCGCTCTTTCTTGCCAGTTCGGGGCCGCTGATTCCTTCGGGAAATCCCATCAGATTCTCTATGCGAGAAGTGGTGCCTGCCTGTCCGCCAGGTCCGACTCTATCGATAGCTAGTGTTCGCAGCCCTTCTGACGCGCCGTAAATGCCTGCCTGAAGACCACCCGGACCGAATCCAACTACTGCCAGATCGTACTTACCTCCGGCAGGCTGCGTTTTCATACCAAGGTGTTCAGCTAGCGAACCAACCCCGTCTCGGCAAACTATTTGATCTCCTTTGGGGGTAATCACTACTGGAACATCACCGCATCTCTTTGCAATTTCTCGCGAGATACCGCGGGCGGGTTCAGCGAGTACATACTTCAATTGATTCCGTTGCAAAAACTCTCGCACGTAAAAGCATTCAGGTTGCCATCTGGAGCCCAGGACTACATGGGTATCTTTGAACTCCCGTTCCTTCATTGCCCGACCACCCGACATTGCGCCTCCTATTATCGCAAAGCCAATGCCGCTCTCGAAACGCTCTTTCGCCGTTGCATAGCGACCCTTGTCAACAAGCATATGGATGTCTGCTGTCACGGAACCCGCAGCATAGCCTGACAAAGTCGATCTTGGTAGCTCATGCTTCAGCAACCCATAAGAAGTGGAACAGTTTTCGACGATGCGATTCCTTTCAATCCGCACTCGATGAGAGCCATTGATCCGAACCCCAAGGCTCCAGCAAGTGCGGCTTTTGTTTTCTCTCTAGCAAAATTATCGGTTGTATCAGATACGGGAGTAAAGAATGTTCCATATGTGGCTCCAAGTGCCATTTGCGCTCCCGTTGTCCTCAAGGTCTGAACGCTCAGGAACCTCTCCGACGCAGCAAGGCGAGCTTTTAGGGGATCGTGGGTCAAATGTGCGATGGCTGCAAATTGTGTAACGGTTGCCAGTCCACTGCCTAACTCCTGAGCAACCCAATTTGTGCTCATGAATTCAGCCTTAACCGGTGGCGAAATGACCTGGAGTCTTGGAAGAACATTTGTTTCCAGCACCTTGTCTGCCAGTTGGCCTGCGCCATTCAGCGGTGACTGAATAAGAGAATATGCAGCTGCCTGCACGAACTCTTTGAAAACCTGCCCATTTTCCGTATCCAGTAAGCGAACGTTGCTGACATTGGTTAAGTGGCAGGATTCTAGCGGATTTGGCATACAAGAGGCTCCATTTAAGTAAAAACTGCACGGCAAAAGAGATGAGGCATATCGCCCTATTTCGACAATTCGGAAGCCGCCAGAGTGTGCAACACCCCCTACATCTCCCGGCGATTTCGGCGGCTCAATTCCTGATTCAAACTAATCCAAAAGTGAATTTGATTCGGTCTATGCTAAGTGTTCTTGCCGGAGAGGGGCTCGCTGAATTTCTCCCGAGAGTGTTTCAATACAGGTATCTGCTCGGTTCTTGCATAGTGGAATGGATGTTTTGATTACCCTTAAATTCCCTCTCCTGCCAAAATACTGTAAGGTGCAAAATGACAAAGGGCTGACTATTATTCTCGATTTTCTCCGGTCTTAGAGTAAGCTCTCCGCAAGGTGCTGCTGTAGCATGTGTTCTTGCACGGGTGGTAGGTAAAGGATGTTTTGGCATTCTGGATCTTGCTTACTCATTGAATACTTGAGAAATGCTCCTCCGATTTTTAATCCGCCTCAAATGATATGCGACTGCAATTACAGTATCGCTAAACGGACTAACAAACTGACTACATCGTTATGACAAAGTGCTGACTCGCGAATTCGAATTGCTCATCTTATGTCTGTCGATTTGCCACCAAGTTCAGGCTTAGTTTGCGTTAAACGCCCCCTGGTAGAGCAATGGGTACCACCACGGTTGAACGAATAACTTCAGAAGATTTGACCTGGACAACCAAAACGGCGCCCATGGCGTCAACGAATGCCTGAGAATTGGCAGGCTTACTACAAACAAGCCATGGAGGAAAACCGCCGGAACTACGCCACCATCAAGAAGCGTCGTCCCGACTATTTAATCGGCGGGTTCGAAACTTTTGGAATTTTACGACGGGAAATTTCGCCTCAAGTAGGTTTGCCACCCAATGATGTGGCAATCTCATTTCTTTCCTGAGAAGTAAACGGTGAGAAAGCCAGGCGAATAATTCCTTCTTGATTGAGGTAAGAGATCTGAGTATCAATGGAGATTCGCCATGAGCCGAAAACTTTTCCACTTTTCCGAGGGTACTTCGAGCAAATTCTGGGAAATTCGTCTGTATGGAAATTCATTCACCGTATGCTTCGGAAAAATCGGAACCTCTGGTCAAACACAAACAAAAGAATTCGATTCGGACCAGAAGGCAATCGCGGCGCACCAAAAACTCATTGATGAGAAGGTGAAGAAAGGGTATGTGCAAGTTGAGTCGGACGAATCCACCGATTGCACCCAAGCTGCAGCTCCAGCCTCACCTTCAAGAAAAGCAAAACCTGCGAAAGAGGAGAGCGCTGATGTCTGCAATGCAGCCACAGCTCGCTCGACTATAGAACCGGATGTCACCGCTGCTGTGGTCGATCAATCCAGAAGCTTATTGACAAACCCTTCCGAACGGTTCATCAACCTCGAACCCGAAGACTGGTTCTGGGCTCCATGGCGACAGCCCCACCCTTTGCCTCGTCCGAAACCGCGTTCATTTAATCGCTCTAAATGGAATGGCCAAGTCGCTCTTCCGGACTTAGCGCAGCCTGGCGATAAATGGAATAGTGCACATGCTCTGGTGAACTTAGTGCAACCTGCTGCAATTACACCGGCCGAGGCTCGTTTCTGGCTGCATCGTTTATCATTCGTGAATGCGGCTGAGATCACGAATCCTCCGTTATTAATGACCCGGGCTGAGTTTGAAAGTCTCATTCAAGAACCGGAGAAACACTCAATTTGCATTCCGCTCATTTTGCCGGCGACGCTTATGTCGGTGAGTGATTTCTTTGATTGGTATTCTGATTATGGTCACTTTTCCACCTACGGTGAATTTCGCAGAAGAGTGCTTGTGCACTTGAATGAGGAAGATCGCCAAACCTTGCGAGACATTTTACGCCCTAAGCTTTCGCTTTCGAAAATCAATTGGCACCAGTATGTGCTGGCGGCCGCGCTGGGCATGCATAATGAGATTTCCGAACTGCTAGACCTGCTGCATGAGCAACCGACTCTACGCGCTCAAGCTGACGCAGAAAATGCGCACATAGAATTACTGTGTTTCGGACTGAACAATTCCGAAGCTCTAGTAAATAACTTCAGAAGATTTGACCTGACTCTAGACCGAATAAAAAAGCACTCATGGGGGGTTGCATATGACCTTTATGAGAATTCGGCTCGTTCAGCTTCCTCAAGACGGCAGGCTTACACTCACCAGGATAAATCCTACCCGACCAGAGCCTTTCTCGCCCATGAGCCATATTCCGGGCTTGATCTTGTAACGACGTTTGAGGACCTGGCCCGTGTGATCGCGCCCGAAACTGCGGAACGCATGATTACACTCTTGCTCGCAGATCCTAAAGTCGCGAGCCTTGCCAGGCGGTGGATGGAAGAAAACGTTGCAGTTTCTCTTCCATCCATTTTGCCGCTGGTCACTTCTTCTGATTCAAAGAAAACAGCATTTTCGCGTGCCTATATTGAACGGCTGAGTCTGATCGATTTGCCCTCAATTGATGCAGCATTGTCGAATTCCACACGGGAGACAGCAACAGCTGTTCGTGAAATCATTCTGCACGCATCAAGCAAACAAGAAGCTTTAACAAAGATTGCTGCCGCATTAGCAACCGCCGCAGATGCAAAAGGAGAGATACCCGCGACGAAGAGAATAGCACTACCGGTATCACCGCTCCAGGCTCCCATCGGAAAGATCAATCTGTCTCCTGAGGAGTGGTACAGGGCGCTCGGCACCCGAAAACTGACACCGCTTCCACGACCAGTGGAACGTTCGTTCTCTACGGAAGCAGCATTGCAAGCAATCGAAGAGTTACCGGCACACTATGAACGGTGGTACAAACTTTGGGAACAAACATCTCCACCATTCAGCCTGTCAAAATCAGAAGCTTCGTTTTGGCTACGTGCCTTCCTCTCATACTGCGATGCAGAGAAGCAGATCAGGCATCTGCGCGATAGACAGGTCGGGGAGAAAGACCATAGCGCGCAAGAAACAGAATTGAAGGCATTAATCGTCGATCAACTTAGACAAACAAGCGGTGAGGAAGAACTCACGTATCAAGCGACCATACAGCTTCTCACCCGCATTGAGGAAAGCAGAATCATCACCAAGACGGCAGGAATTCCAATCTTGCTTGCCACCGTTTTACAGCCATCGGACTTCATGAATTTTGTCTTGGAAGTCGGAAAGCCAAACGCTGAGAATCTGAATGCGTTTCGGAATCTTGTTTTGCCCTACCTTGAGCACGAAGTGATAGAGCAGCTTCGCACTAAAGTGCAAGAGCAGCTACGCCCCGAATTGCTGACCACTGAATTCGTAACTGATTGGCGGCGGGATTCCGAGAGCAATGCGGCATTCCATACCTATCGTCTGGCCGCTATGCTCGGCATGAATCAAGACATCTTGCGGGTAGTCAAAATGTGGACGGTCAAGCAGATGACTCCGGCACGTTATTCAAGCGAATGGAGGCTCGTCGAACGACTCGATCCCCAAGCAATTATTCTTGGGTTGAGTGATCCCGGGGATATACGCGCTCAATTTACGCGTCTTAAGATGGGATTGAGAAACTCGCACGAAATTGTCACATGGATTGCCAAAACAGAACACCAGGAACTAAAGTTCGTCGTGGACTCTATCTTGCAGGAAAAAAATTGGAGTGAAGAAACCTTGCGCCCCGTGTTGGATGCTCTTGCACGCGTTGAGTCAACACAGACCGCAATAGCAATGTTGGAGCTTTCCTTAAAGGGCAAACTGTACCGGTACGCCCGAACGTGGTTGGAAACTCACCTCAATTATTCTATTCCGGGACTACTCTCCATTGCGGCGGGAGATTTTCCACTTACTGATGCGGCTCTTGCAATGTTACACTCATTCAAACGGCTGGGGAATGAACAGCTTTTGCGAGATTATGCAGCAGGTCTTTCGCCGGAGTTGCAGCACGAACTGGAAGAAAAGTTCTTTAGCACCTACGAAGAGCTAGATAGTGATGAAGTAAAGGCATGGCTGGACAAGCTGAGTTCAAGACTGGTTAAAACGAAAGTTCAAACTCCTGACTGGCTCAAAGCAGGTCTATTGCCGCCACCAGCGGTTGGACAACATACTCTTACACAAAGTCAGTGCAATGATGTCTTGCAAGGCTTGCAAAACTCCTCATTGGATAACATCCATCCACTTATAACGTCTCTCAAGTTGAGAGGCGGCTTCTTCGATAAGTTCGTGTTCGGATTGTTTGAAGAATGGCTACGCGCCGGCGCACCGACAAAAGACAAATGGGCATTGACTGCCGTAGGATTGCTTGGAAGCGATGAATCGGCCGTTAGACTTACACCTTATTTGAGAGTTTGGCCCGGTGAGAATCAGCATCCTCGAGCAGTTCTAGGTATGGAGTGCCTCAGGCACATTGGTACTGACACGGCATTGATGCAAATCAACAGTCTGGCTCAAAAGCTAAAATTCCAGGCACTTAAGCAGAGAGCCACCGAGTGTATGGAGGAGATCGCCGACACTCGGGGGTTGTCCAGAGATGAACTCGAAGACAGGATTGTGCCCGATTGCGGACTAAGTGAGGACGGTCAACATATCTTTGATTTTGGTTCAAGACAATTTCGATTTGTTTTATCATCAGAGATGAAGCCGATGATACGTGAACCCGACGGCAAGTTAAAGGCAGACCTCCCGAAACCGGGCACCAAAGATGATGCGGACAAGGCTCGCGTGGCTGCCGAAGAGTGGAAGCTGCTAAAGCTGCAGCTAAAAGATATAGCAAAGATTCAACCATTTCGACTTGAGCAAGCCATGATAACGGGAAGGTGTTGGACAGTAGACGAGTTCAATCAATTGCTGGTAAGGCATCCGCTAATGGGGCACATCGCACGGATGGTAGTATGGGGGCTCTTCAACAAGTCGCAGGAACCAAAGAGCGAGCCGATTTGCTTCAGAGTCTGCGACGATCGCACGTTTGCAGATGATAGTGATAACGATATGAAACTCGATTCGAATCTAAAGGTTGGCATCGTGCATCCCATGCATCTATCTGCCACTGCATTGGAAAAATGGGGTGAAATATTCTCTGATTACAAAATCTTGCAACCATTTGTCCAACTTGGGCGACCTGTATATAGACTTGACGATGCTGAACTTGCAGGCAATACAATTACTCGCTTCAAAACGAGCAAAGTCCCCGGGGTCACCATAGTTAGTGGACTAGACAAGAACGGATGGACTCGCGGTTCGGCATCGGACCATGGTGTGCTCCAGTGGCATACAAAGTATTTTTCCTCTTGTGGTGTAACAGCGGTGGCTTGTTACGAAGGCGTGCCGATAGATAGATTGACAGAAGCGTGCACTCAGTCAATTGAGAGATGCTTCTTTGTTAGAGACACCGCCAGAGGTTGGTATGACGCGTTTTACAATGGAAATCAACAGCTGCTTCTTTGGCAGGTCGACCCACTTGTGGTAAGCGAGGTGTTGATGGATTTGTCCACTATTAGCGCTAAGACGTTAGCCGCTGTATGACAGAGGTGCTGAGGAAAGTGCCAAGGCAAAATTTCAAGCACCGGAGTTATTTTGTGACCAGCCACGCTTCAATGGCTGAACTTGCCCATACTCCATCACCTTTAGCGAGGCGATCAGCTTCGCGCAATTGATCGGCTGTAACCTGTCTCTTCATCTCATGCAGGTAGTGCCCATCTCCGTTGCCCTTTGAGCTTCAAAAAACCATCGTGCCGCGTCTCGTTGCAAATTCAGACCGTCTCGGTCTGGCAAGCCCAGCAAAACCACGGCGTAGCCGCGCTTTGCTCTCACTTCGCGAGTTTCGCAATCTGCATTTGCAGTGCAAATGCCCACAAGCCAATTAACGACTTCTGCACCATCCCGCTCGTTTCGCCGGAGAGAAAGTAGTCCACATAATGCGATTTGTGAGTCGAGCACCCCTTGCCGGCAGCACATCGGTGCCAGTCAATCGCTGCATCCATGTTCTCGAACGGGGTATTCGGAATGGCAAACTCTTTGGCGTGGAACGCGTGCGGTCGAAGTTCAGCCCGAAGGACCTATCATTGCACCATACAAGCAGATTGAGTTTGGCGAAGTTCTGACGAACTTTGTCTCTTATCGTCTTTCACTAGACGAGAGGTGTAAACAGCAAGGCAGAATGAACACCTTTGAATTGATTGCAGGGCTTCCGGACAACGCTGATGATGTGCTGCTGAACCATTACCGCCACAGCCATTCTCAAGATGTAACTTAGGACCTCAAGGTCGACTGCTTTTAAGCATAATGAAGAACTCGAGAATTGGCAAGCGAGGGTAGGCCTCCGCGAGACAGGAGCATTCATGTTGGGGATGGCTGCAAACACGGTAATCGATACCTGTGTATTTCGGAACACGCCGTCTAGTTGGCGTACAACAATGCTCGACATGGGCGGAATGGCGCTTATGTTTGTTCCCGGTGGGCGTCCGCTTGTTAGAGCCTCGGGTATGGTTGGATTGCATCTCGGAGCGCGCCTTTGGGATGCTCACGATCAAGATCCCTTCGTGGATGGTTGGAGTGCATCTTGCGGTGCATCTTTGGCAAACTTATATCGATCAAGCCCAGCAGATCTAATAGAGCGCTTCAGGAAAACGAAATGACATTACGGGCGAAAACGACCAATCAACTTAACAAGTTCCTTTGCGTCCTGCGAAAGTCCATTGATTTTCTGCCGGTAATCCATCAACAAGCGTATCTATCGCTGCGGCCTTAACTTGTTGCGTCTAGTGAATTTCAGAAGCCCGACTCAACCTCTGAAGAAACTATTTCTTGTCCAGTTACTGCAAGCTGAGAAGCGAAATGTCGAATTCCACCGCGCTGGTCCTAAATGGCACAAGGTCGGAACTGCCATTATCAGTAAACAACATGGATACAAATTGAACCTAAAGTAGTGAACATTACAACGCAGTCGCGCAAGCAGGAAAAACTGTGATCATCTTCGGTTGTTGTATTACTTAAATTACATCACCGGGATGGCTGAGGCGGAGAATTCCGTAATGATAACCAAACTTCCATTGCTCGCGACCGGCATATCGCAGTTCACTAGTTCTTGAACGCTAATTTGATGTAGCAAGCGCTACCTATCGCTCACCATCAGGTTGCGACAAAAATGAGACAATTCCGGGACAAGAGTGACACAACTTCAGCGTACTTTGAACGTTATCAAAAGCCATGCATAACAGGCTTATTTTGGAGGATAAAAAATGCGGCGCTCTGGTTTAGTTTACGCGAGATTGTTCACCATGACCGGTACACTGATGCTGACACTTACTGCGGCTGAAGCACAAGAAATCTCTCCGGGAACTCGCACTCATTTTTACACTAATCCACAAGCCGTGCGAGCGGAAGCGATGAGACGGCTCAAAGAGCCTGTCTCTAAAGAGTCTGTGTACATGATCCCGGGCGCAAATCGGAATTCGACTGTCAATCTGCCTGAAGGAACTGAATCTCCAGGAAAGCCAAGTTGCGGCGATCTGGCGGACATCGAAGTTCTCCTGAAGATCACCGTGAAGGGCTTGGCTTTCTTAAGCATCGTCTGGGGCGGACCATGTATGCTTTGGGGCTTGCTGAACATGGCGGCGGGAACTCGAGATGCAATGAAGAAGGTAAGCTGGGGAGCAATAGCAACAATCGGTGGATTAGCTACACCGGGTGCAGTAGATTGGCTTCTTTTATGCTGTCGCAATGCAGGCTTTTTCTCGTAATTTCTCTCAGCGTGTCAAATATCACGGTCAACCACCACAAGTCAACTTTGGTGGCAGTCGTGCTCATTGCCTCCTTCGCAGAATTTCGATACCTCGATATCGTCGATACACTCCCTTATTATTTTCCGATGGTTTCTAATCCTTGTATGGACTGTTCTCAGTGATTTCATGAAGTCCGTTGGTCCAGTGAAATTCCCCTGCTCGCAAAATGTCGATCATAGATCGTCGGGAGAAACACTTTCTCCATCAGAGAAAGATGACTTCAAGAATAAGACGTGACAACAGATGTATCTAATGCCGTATTGTTCTAACGCGATTTCGGCGCAATGACTTCTGATGCTCGCATTCGGCGGCCGCTCAAATCAAACTTGGTCGCGTTACGCAGCGTAAACTCTACGCCGGGCTCTGCGGGTGTGATCCCTCGACTATTCAGTTCAATTCCAAAACCGGGTTTGCTTCTATCAGCCGGTTTTATTCCGATTGAGGCGGGTCCTCTACCACCGGGATAGGCAGAGATTTCATAACCTTCACCCAACGACGCTTTAAGCGCCGCCTCTACCTTCTCCGCGAGATCTTCTCTCCCTGCGAAATTGTTGAAAAGATCGACGACAGCAGACGAAACATCCTTCAACTCACCACTCTTGACTGCTTCACCAACTTTGTCTGCGAGTTTCTTGCACCGTTCTTCCGGTGTCTCTTCGACGCGTTTACTCTCTGCTCTTCCATCGCCTTTTGCTTCTCCCGAGTTTGTCTTCTCCGTAGTTTCAGCGGATTTGCCGCTACCTGCATCCGCGGGGTTATCGCTGCCTTTTCCGCTACCGGGTTTTTCGTTACTCTCATTTCCCTTGGCGGTGCCGGGTTTGACCACTTGCTTTTGTGCCTGGATAAGAACCAGCTCTTCTGTATAACCATATTCAGGGGCTGCGGCGGGTTTCTCCACTGGCTTTTGCGGTTGCGCCAGAGCCTGTTTTTCCTTATCTTCGCGAACATCTCCCGGTTTCTGTTCGGGACCCCCGGGAAGCTTGTCCGACTTCTGCTTTTGCTCGTCTACCAAATCGAATCCGTTAAGAATACGGTCGGCCAGCTCACCAAGTTTCAGGGCGGGAGCAAAAGGAAGATCAGGATTCAATCGTCGATCCAGCTCCTCAGGGGTCAATAAAGGAGCCACACTCTTCTCTTCGTTTATGTCTGCGCGCCCTTCGATTTCAGTAAACATACATTGTCTCTCCCGAATAGTGCTCCCGTGCATGGGAGTCATTGGCTCGGCGTGACGGTTCGACGAAACATCGTTGTCGCTTAGACTATCGACTTGTGCTCGCTCAACCCTTCCCTGCCTGTTCTCTAGACTTTAGGATGTTATTGTTGAAACTTTGTTGAGAGGTTGAACAGACCCTGCTGACGTATGGCCGACAAGCCGTCGAGAAACTGACTGAGCAAATAGTCAGCTGATACCATAGTTCAATGTCGAAGCCGTGGACCCACAGCTTCGACATTGAAGAATATTTGAACCTGTTGCGTCATAAAAAGCACGAGTTATTTCGGGTTCACTCCCTCCAAAATCTGCACGATCGCGCGTGGCAATCCAATTTTGGTAAGGGCAAAGCTGCTAACCTGGCTGGTGATCCAATTCCACTTGCAAATGAAGTCACCGTCGACAGGGCGACTAAGGATCTCCCTCATCGAATGTGAATGGTCGACGAGGAAAACAATTTCGTAATTCTTGAGTACGCTCTGTTCCAATCTGGTAAGAGATAACTGCTTTAGTGAAATATTTTGTTCATGTTTACCTTGGGCAAGTTGCCGTTTGAGGATCGCAGTTCGGTTGAACGCGCTTCGCTGTTGCGCCAACCCCCATCGAAAGAACGGCAGTCAAGGCCATCGCAGCAAGAAATATGAGCGATAGAACGGCCCTTCTTTTCACCGATCCTGAGAACCAAGGGGTAA
>JAKFUT010000241.1 GCA_021732565.1 Candidatus Obscuribacterales bacterium | reverse complement strand
GCTAATGACTTTAACACCAGGTTCTATTTTCGAGAATAAGTACGAGATTTTGGATTGCCTGGGCGAAGGGGGCATGGGCGTTGTTTACCAGGCTCGGCAAGTTGAATCGGAGCGGATCATCGCCCTGAAAATTTTGCACGGGATGCTTATTAAGGATGAGGAGCATGTGAAGCGCTTTCGTCGCGAAGCACGAGCGATCTCACGGCTGGGACACAAGAACATCGTCCTCTTCTATCATTTGGGTTTCACTGCCGACGGTGTACCTTATGCTGCCATGGAACACTTGCCCGGGAAAAATCTCAGCCAGATACTCAATAACGAAAATCACCTGACCGCAGAAAGATGCCTGGTTGTGATGAGGCAAATCTGTGAAGCTCTTTCGATGGCCCATGAAACGGGAATTATGCACAGAGACCTGAAACCGGCAAATATCATCCTACTGGACACGCCGGAACCAGACTTTGTTAAAGTAGTGGACTTCGGTCTGGCGAAGCTTACAGAAGCATCCGGCCTCTCCACCGAAAAACTAACGGAAACCGGGCTACTCATCGGCAGCTACCATTACATGAGCCCGGAACAGGTGCGTGGAGTAGCTGTAGATGCGCGTTCCGACATATATGCTTGCGGCTGTGTAATGTATGAATCATTAACAGGACAAAAGCCATTCGAAGCGGACAGTCCGGTGGGAGTACTCCCACAAACATTGCAATGAATCGCCGGCTCGATTCTCACAAACCAGGTTTGGCAACCTCTGCCCCGAAAAACTTGAATGGATATGCCGCAAAGCGATGGCAAAGAATCCAGATCACCGCTACCAGACCATGGCGGAGTTCATTCAAGATATTGGGGTTCTGGAGAGTGGAGTTGGGAATCTCCTGGCCAAACCGGTCTCGGATGTAGAAGAAAACAATGCACCGGCAATCATCACGAAAACCAAGCACTCTAAACGGAAGTCCCGGGCATTTATTGCGGCGACGGTGTTCCTTGGCGGGCTGGGCCTAACGTGGGGGCTGACCAATTTCCACTTCCCGACGAAGGAACAAATCATTGTTGCCGGGCTAGCGCTGGATGGTGCAAATGTAACCTCCTACCTGGATCGTAAAGAGACCCAAGAAGGCCCGAAAGTATCATGCTGGGAATTGATCCAGGACAATCCCCACCTGTATACCTTTCAAACATGGGCATGGTGGCACACAACAAATTGATGAAATGTACCCTGGCAACCAAGGCTCCTGAATGGAATGTCGTGATGTATAACGACAAGACAAAAGCCTATTTCGTGTCTCCATTAGCCGAATGGAAAGGCGCCCAAAGTAGCTTAAAGAACTCCGCGAAAACAAGGCAGGCCTATAGCCGGGCAACCACGTCTCTCATTGAAAAACCGCCGCACAAAGTAAGGGACGAGCTTATACTCGGTCACAAAACCAGTCTGTATCTCACCGATAACCTGGTAACTACGGGATTGAAGAAGGTAGAGTTCTCGATCACTCCTGAAATTGAGGCACCGCCGCAGCTTCAGCAAGTTTTTGGCAAAATTTACGGTGTGGGGCTAACCAAACTGAAGGGATTACCCCTGAAGGTTTCCTACATCGATGAAAATGGCAAGAGATCTCCCGTTTTTGAGACAAGGCGAATTAGTAAGAAGGAAATTCCAATAAATTACTTCAGCGTTCCCCCGAACTATCGACGCGTTGATAGTGAAATTGCGGTTCTGATGGACCAGAAAGGCCGGGAAACGATGGCCGCAATCATGGATGATCCGGGTGAAGGGGGCGAGGGCGAAGAGCTGGATACGCTGCTGGATGAGGACGGCAAAATATCCTCTGGCGAACAGAATCTCCAGAATTCGAAGAACCGAAAGCCCCGCAGCGAATCCTCAACTTTGGGAAAAAACTTCGATAACCTGCGGCGCGAACGCCAACAAGCCAGCACTCGCAAAGAATCACCCTCTTCTCCCGTGTCAGATTTCGTTATCGAACATGATCCGACTGTGGCTCTCACCAAGGCAGGGGCATTGCACCGGCCGATGTTGATTATCATCGTTCAATCAGATATGCCAGGCTGCAAGTTGTTTGAGTCCAGCATCTTATCAGAATCTTCCGTGCGAACCTATCTGAGTGAAAATGTTGTGGTGGTGCGTATTGAAGCTAATTCACCATTGGCGTCTACCCTCCATGAACGGTGTAAATTACCTGGTCTGCCAGCCTTCGTTTTAATGACACCTGACAAAGTGATCAGGGGGTCGACAGTCGGTTTGCCTCCATCTCCTTCTGCATTCATTGATTCGATAAAGAAACTATCTAACTCCTTGTTTCGTCTGCGCGGAAGGTCTCCGGCCCGGGCATTGGAGTAACAACTATCATCGCAAACAACGACTAGACGTTAACCTCGTAGACCATCGAGCCGCACTCTCGGCAGCCAATGATTGATGTTATGATTGCAGAATCTAGACAGCCGGCAGACAAGGCGCCCGGGGGATTCATGCCTGACGAAATCAGATCATCCGACATCCCTGCCAAGTCCACTGATCGAGCTGAAGAGTCCGCGCGGCGACTCGAAGAAAGCGAAATGCGAGATTTGTCGATTGGCGGACAAGAACAAGCCACCGCACATTATGCCCGGCAAATGGAACAACAGAAGCAGTACAGCCCACCCACTGCGCTTTCAGTTGGGTTTTTGGCACAAAGAAATATGCAGGGTTCGGTTACTGGATTTCAAATACTCTTTGACAAGAAGGCTATGAGCGCGAGCGCTCTTAGCCCGTCGTCAGAAATTGGTAAACAGACTATACCTGCCAGAAATATACACTTTGATGGCGGAGAATCAGCAGCTAATGTTGCATCCGGTGACTCCGAAGAGAGTCGCCCGGGTCCGGTCGGATCACAACGTGATGGTGTTCACCTAAACAGACCATCTGAAGTTGCTGAAGTTACCGACGCATTGCATGAAGTTGCCGACTCCGCCGGTGGTGGCAAAGTCATTCAAGAAAACGTTGATCTCATCCCCGAAGCAGACTTACCGGACAAGTCTGAACGCCACAAAGCAGCCCTTCTAGATCCGGAAAATTCGCAAGATAGGGAACACGAAGCAAAATTACGACGTATTGTCGAGGAACTTAAGAAAGATCCCGATAACCTCGTACTCGGAGGCGGCAAAAGTCCTAATTTTTCAGGATCTCACGAAATCATCAGCAGAGCGGTTCACAGATTACAGAGGGATTCAGTAGCACCGGATTGGCTTCCACCAAAACCGACAGACTCACTCATGGTGGGGGAGAAACGATCGCAAGCTCATATGGAAGAACATTCTGAGACGGCAGACAAATCGTTTGCTGTTACACCTGCTCGTGCCGAGCTGATCAATTACGTTCAAAAGCATCCGGAACTGATGCAACATGTCGACGAGTTCCCGGATCGCTATGCACAAGAAAAAGTACAAGAAAACTTGCGAAAGATCGCAACAAGAAGCGATCTCTCAGAGGAACAAATCAGCACTATTAAGAAGAGCTTGGATCAAATTTTGGCTCCGTCATCCAATAAATTTGGCTTGGACCAGCATGACAAAGCTATTATCGCTGAAGGGGTGATCGACGAGCTGGCGTCCGTAAACGGAAAAGCGCGCCAGGGTTGGATCCTTCCGGTGCGAGGCGATCAACGACATTCCTCGATGGATTGCGGACCTGCGGTTGTCGAAAACGTAATAGTGAATCAGGCACCGGATCAATACGTTAAGAACATGGCAAGTTTGGTCACCGAAGGTCGAGTGTTGCACAGTGCGACCAATGAAGGGTTGTCGAATGATAGAAATGATTCAAGTGTCTTCACTGACGGACGATTTCTGAAACCGCTAGCTGGAATAGAAGGTCGTTCTCGCGCCAATCAAATTTTTCAAAGCGCGCTCATTTGCGAAGTTGTTCAGAAACGCAATGGAGTTTATGGAGTTCGAGATGACGGGAAGGAATTCACCGATAAAGACCAAACAAAGCCATTCATCGGAATTAGTCCTAATGAACTTGACAGGGAGCTGAAAATCCTGACTGGTAAAACCTACGAGAATGATTTCTTCCAAAGGCAGGCCACGCCAGGGACCGAGGACGAACTGAACGATGCCGTTAAAAATGGTGCCTGGTTGCAACAAGTTCTCACTCAAGAGGGAAAACAGCAAGGGTATCCTCTGGCCGTTTTGAGCGTTGACGCAGGACACTGGTTTGAGATAACCAGGATTGAGGATGACAAAGTTTTCTATCGAGACCCTTCCGATCAAGACGGCTCAGAATCAGTGACAACATTTAAGGACCTTTACCTCGAATTCAATGACAGAAACGACGAACAGAGTAAAGGAATGGGGATTGTAGCAGTTCACCGGAGCAAAGCTGATAACGCTACTCCTTTTGCAGCCAATGACGCCACTGGAGCCGGGAGGGCGAGCCCGGAAGACAGATCATTGGAGCCCGCGCCGTCGTTGTCGCCGCGCCCCGTCTTTCATCCAATTCAACCACCCGAGCCACCCAAGCCGGTGCCAAAGGCAACACCGGAAGATTCACCGCCGCCGGCGTTGCAACCGATCTTTCGGCCGGTGCTTCATCCAATCGCTCCAGTAGCACCACAAGAGTCGCATCCTAGACCAACAATGGTCCCGCACGCAGAACATCGACCGGTGCTTACCCCGGAACCGGCTCCCTTGTTACAGCAAAGTCACGCCGATGTTCCAACTCTCGAGCAGGCGGGCAACAGGCTTCAGCCGAACGAAATGCAGCAGTCAAACGAAACACAGCACCCGGTTTCGCGTTCGACTTCGGTCGAACAGGTCATACCGCAGGCAACACCGGGCCGGCCATTATTCAATTCGAAAGACTTTCCTGGAGATCCTCAGGAATCCACTAAAGGAGATGATTCTACTTCGCGGACAACCCATTTCTCATCGTCGCCAGGCTTTCCGCCCAGACCGGCAATTCAATCTTCTGATACGCACCACATCGTGCCGCCGTTGGATGAGAGCCAAACCGCCGCACAAGGGTCCGACCGCCCCGCCCCGTCCGGTTCAGCACAGTCGTCTTCCGATGCAACGCGTGGCACCTTATCAAACTCAACAAGAACCTCCTCCTCAACCGATTCGCCTAACGCGAATCAGCTACCAGTCCCTGTGACACCACGCGCGGTGATAGATGGAAACTCTCCACTATCCAAACCGATGGCTCCAAACCCCGTCAGTGACACACCATCCCCGGGTTTTCATCCGCAACCTGCTCCTTTTCGCCCAGTGAGTGAACTACCGAAACCCGCTCCACCTGCTCCCCCGGAAACATTTAAGGCTCCGCGTCCTGAAGACTTGCTTCTAACCCGTTTGCGGTTAGATCAGGAAGGCAAACAAGAACTGCAGAAGGAGAGAACCGCGCTAGAAAAGATTGCGAAAGAGAAGATTTCAGACCAGACGGCTCGAGAACAATTTCTTACCGACATGAGCGGCTTTCAAGAACGATATTTGCACTCGAATTTCAAAGGCTCAGAAGGCGATAAATCGAAAGAAGTCGCCCGGGCGTTTCACGAAATTAATCGGATGCTCACTGCACCGTCCAGTGAAATCGATAATCAAGTAAAACAATTGCCTGCTTCAGCGCAAGCAAAGTATCAGCAGCCCTGGCAAGTAATCGTCGCAGAGCAATTTATGAGACACGCATGTGATCCGACCACTGTCGATCAAGGTATGAGGGCGGTATGCCCGACACAGGCGCTTCAGGTGCGCGAATACCACCGAGAGCCTGCCAGCGTTGCAAGAATGCTCACCGATGTGATACTCACGGGGCAGTACACCGCTTGCGTCAGCGGCAAGCATGTCAACTTGAAATCCTATGCCGAGAATCTCTTGCCAGACAAGGAATCGAGAAACTACACCATTGCCCGTAAGCTCAGTAGCGAGCAGGACCAATCGCGAAGTCTCGCCTCGCAGTTATACGACGTCACTGCAACTAACCTGGCTTTGAGTGGCAAAGGCTGGCACTATGAACAGGTCGGCGAACCCCAAATAGGGCAGGCGGATGCTTACGTTGTTAATGACACCACCGGAACAAGAAAAACCTGGCGAGATGCTTTGGCGAACAATCCGCCAATTTCCGTGTTAACATCGGATCTTCAGAATCTGAATGAATGGATAACAGGCAATCCCGAAAAGGGTTTCATCATTACACCAGCTAATTTCACCGTCGGCAACGGAGTGACAGACGGAGAAAAGCAATGGGATTTCATCATGCGATCACAGGGAATGCGATACATTCACTCGCAGAAAGGGTTTGCGAATGCGATAGATCAGGTGGAGAAGGACGGTATGTGGCCGCCAATTATACACGTGGACACTCGTTCGGCTCCGTTCAATAAGGCGGAAGGAGGTCTTCATTTTGTAGTAGGCGAAAACTTGTCGCCGGACAAGAAGAAGATCGGCTTTGACAATTTTTACGGAAAAGACGATGATCATCTCGGCAACAAAGCTGCAGCCACGTCGGATGTTTCAAACGCCTGCATGACAGTGAACCACTCGACGCCTCGGGGATGGCTTCCGCCCAATGTGTCAGGCTGGACGGCAGACAAACATGCTCGAGAGGGTAAAATCCGAGCGTGGGTAAATGAGCTGCCCGAATGGTCAGCAAAAAATCTGAACGACAAAATGACCACTGCGCAAGTAAAGGACGCCGTCAAAAAGAGCAAATTCAATGATCCGGAATTGCTGAAGTGGTTAGACGATGTTCCACGAGATAAACAGCTAAAACAGTGGAACACGAGCATCAATTCCTGGCTCGACAAATATCCTGAAGAGCGACCTTCTAAGTGAGGTAAGTATAAATGCCTGTAGATGCGCAGATGTGGGCTCAGCCGATGCAGGAACCGAGCACCTTGCGCTCGAATGTGTGCGATGGTCGCAATATTGGACAGGCTTCACCAGCACTGAATTCCTATTTGCATGATCTTCTTCTGGTGGCCAGTGAGCCTTCCACGAAACAGCAAGAAGCGCGACTTGCAGGTCCCCCATATACAGGATTTGGCTTCAAACCGATAAAGGGACCAACGCTATATGGAGCTAAACTGCCGCTGGTTCCCATGCCTGAGATAAGGTCCATGCGTTTACCAAAAGGCTGGCTCGAAGACGTAGCACCACTCTCGGCCATCCCGGGCCAGTGTGAGCATGAGTTTCATCCACCCGGAGACAAAGACACCAGATTGCGATTTTATTGCACCGGAATGAATATAATCGCGGAAGGCGCCAGGCAGCTTGCAGACACATTGCAGATGAAGCCACATGAGTTAACAGAGGAGGAAATGAAATTGATCACCGCGAACAACTCGCAATCAATAGTTCCTTATCAATTAAGACATTCCATAGCTCGCACGGGTTTGTGGAATGGAAAAATTGTAATTGAAGCAGACGGAATCTTGAAGAATGATGATCGCTATTATGGTATCAGCTACGATGGCAGAGACTTTCACAAGGATCCCGTAATTGAAATGGAGATTGTATTTATTGCATCGCCCAGGAAGTTTCAACAACATCAAGCTGAAGTGAAGCAATGTTTGAAGTCAATAAATTGGGATCTCACGTTTCCAAAACAATAGTTCAATTCTCTCTGTACAACGGACCGTACAAAGAGTCAGCGTTCACTAGTAGCGCAGTATGACTGATTAATTGCGCAGACAGATAACACTTAGCTTAGCAGTTCGAGCAGTGTGAAGTGCATACCCGACCGAAATGTGACTACTAGATAGAAACCACGAAACTACTGGACTCCAAACCTATGGCGCTTACTGAGTTGCAAGTTAACGGTTATCGATCTGTTCGGCGGGTTAGATTGACGATAAAGCAAATAAACGTTCTCGTTGGTCAAAATGGATGTGGCAAGAGTAATTTGTATAGGGCACTGTACCTCGTGTGTGCCGCGGCGGAAGGTACACTAGCACGTGCAATAGCGGAAGAAGGCGGCTTGCCGTCGGCGTTGTGGGCCGGAAAGCGGAACATAAAGGAACCGCACCGCATCAGAATTGCAGTGAGTTTTGGCGATGACACTGACTATGAGTTGGCCTTCGGTCGAATACCGATCAGCGAGCGACCTGATGAAGCATTTGAAGGGGCAGTCTCGCCCATAACCCTGGCGCATTTTAGAAATGACATTGATATTAAGCAAGAGTCCGTGACCATTTTAAATCATCGAGGCAAGAAACTGTCACTGGTCAATCGCATAAGTAAGGCTGTCAGTTTGCGTGATATGGATGGAAGATCCGTTGAGTATCCGCTGGCTGTGGCGTCGAACGAATCAGTGCTGTCAGGATTGCGAGAACCTCACCGCTTTCCTGAGCTTGCATCATTGCGGCAAACGTTTCTCAACTGGCGATTCTATCATCAGTTTCGTCTGGATGCCGCATCACCAGTCAGGGAGGCGCAAATAGGCGTGCTGACACCCGTTTTGGCGCATGACGGTAGTGATCTAGCCAGTGCATTGGCGACAATTATGGCTATGGACGAAGCGGAGTCATTAGATAAAGCATTTGATGAAGCATTTCCAGGATCACGGTTGGGCATTGATACAACTGACGGACAGTTTGGATTGCAAGTCACCATGCCGGGCATTAATAGAGCTTTCGAAGCAGTGGAGCTATCAGACGGAACCCTACAATATCTGTGTTTACTTGCAGCCTTGATCAGCCCGCGCCCACCTGCATTGCTAGCGATTAACGAACCTGAATCAAGTATCCATTTGGATTTGATCGAGCCGCTGGCGCGATTAATTGTTCGTGCATCTGTCCGCTCGCAGCTATGGATAACGACCCATTCGCGCGATCTAGCGGATGCCATCTTCAGGCAAACCAAAGCGGCTTCCATAGAATTGACAAAGGTTGATGGCGAAACGCGAATAGTTGGCGATGAAACTGAGAGAGAAGAAGGTGACGGAGGCAATCAATACCACTATGACGATAGCGAAGACTAGGGTTGGAACAAACATCACTGGTGGCTTCAGAATTTATGGACTTCACTCACGCACTATAACCCGTCGACCGCTGAATGCAGGAAGTACCGGTGTAACCGGAATGGTTTATTGTAACTTTGATAAAGCCCCACTGGAGAACTACTTTGGCACTAACGGACTTTCACATTCAGGGCTATCGATCGGTCAGAGATGTCTGGCTGAAATTGAAGAACATCAACGTCATTGTAGGTCCGAATGGATCAGGCAAGACCAATCTTTATCGTGGAGTTTATCTGCTTTCCACGGCGGCCACGGGAGAGTTTGCCAGGGCGCTGGCTGAGGAAGGTGGAATGCCGTCGGTGCTATGGGCGGGGGCGCGATCCAGGAAAGAACGCCCGGTTATGCAGCTTTCAGTCCGCTTGAACAATTTTCGCTATAACATTGTTTGCGGATCGATCGGTGATGTTTTGCGCACCGAGACTTTTACGTCTGATCCAGAGATACGACGTGAGGAAGTATTTCTTTTGCGAGACGGTCACAAGAGCACTTTGCTCACGCGTACAAAGCAAACGATCACAGCGCGTACGAACGATGGCAAGCGCATTGATTACACCATGCGCGTTCCGCACAACGAATCAGTTCTTACAGGATTGAGAGATCCACAAAAATTTCCCGAGCTTTTTGCTCTGCGTGAGGAATTTCGGAACTGGCGGTTTTATCACAATTTTCGAAAAGACGCAGGTTCGCCAATCCGCAAAGCGCATGTGCCAGTCTTCACGCCTGTGATGGGGCATGACGGATATGATCTGGCATCGGCGATTGCCACTATTCAGGAGGCCGGGCAGGCGGATCTTTTGGCAGAGATGGTGGAGCTTGCGTTTCCCGGCGCCGTTGTGTTTACCTGTGAGATGCGCGGCGTTTTGAAGTTGTTCATGAAAACGTCGGAATTTAACCGCCCTTTTGGTGCGTCGGAATTGTCGGACGGTACGCTGCAATATTTGTGCTTGTTGGCGGCTCTGCTTAGTTTGCGCGCACCACCCTTGTTGGCACTGAACGAACCTGAGTCGAGTTTGCATCCTCAATTATTGGAACCACTGGCAAGACTGCTGGTGCTTGCTTCAAAGGAAACGCAGATCTGGTTGACCACTCATTCGAGAGAGTTGGCAGACCTCATCATGGATTACAGCGGATATGAGCCCCTGGAATTGAAGAAGATAGAAGGTGCAACGCAATTAGTTGGCGTGGGGTTAGGCGGTTACAAGGAAGCAGAGGAAGGCGATAACGGCGATGATACCGAAGCCGGTGCCGCTGACGATTGAGCCATTGGATATCGAAATCGGTTTTCTTAGAGCATCCATCAATTGATGCGCCACCGGCGACACGGGCTTATTTGTTCCACAATGCGGTAACATGAAACAGCGAGCTTGAGGAAGTACCTTGGACCCGATCTGTCGGGGTCCACCGATAACAAAAATCTCTGTCTGTGAGTTCAGTTCAAAGTTAGCTGTTACGCAGGTATTCCGCAATTAAATGCGAGCGAACATATGTGTGGTCTACAAAGCTAATAATGACCATGAATATGAGTGCGTGCAAAAAAATGTGGGGGAAAATTGCCCACAGAACAAACACGGCAATCTGCAATCCAAAACACACAACTGATGATCTAGACCACAGTTCCTTCTGCTTCTTAATCAGCGAACACCTGCGCCGGACGAGATCACACTGCAATACCAGAGCTGTTGCAGAGAGAAGAACCGCACAAGACAACAGCACATTGTAGCCGGGACTTTGTATATCCGGCCATTTCGGCGAATGGTCGAGAGGTTGCTCCCATCGACACATTGTCTTTCCCCAGAAGGCGAGTATGTCTCCCAGGAGGAATTGCTGAAAGAAGTAAGACTTTTCTCCGTCGGGAAGCCAAACTGGCAAGCCGACGGCTTCAAGTCCGCGCAGCTCTGCCTGCCAAAGCGAGAAGTCGTTGTTGGCCCGGGCGGCACCAATTCCCAATCCACTAGCAGCAGTACCAATTCCGGCTATCACAACTCCTTCTTGCATGTCGGACTTGGCGGGCATTCCTCGATACCATTCTCTAATACCGACAATGCCCAATGCCGGAACAGTCCACTTGCGACGCAGCTTGTCATACTGAGAGCCGGCCAATGCGGGCGAAATGGAAGGCAGGAAAGACAACGCCCATGTAAGCGCGCACCCTCTGGGAACATTCAACGGCAATCCTTTATCATCAAGTTCCCCAGCCATGGCTCCGCTAGCTGAATCCAGATGATTTGCAACCCACTGCGACCAGCGATCGGCAACCGAGCCATATTTGGTACCGTAAAGAGAATCATGAATTCTCAACGAAGCCAATGCACCAGTGGAATCGACCGGCCAAACAGGCAACTGCGGATAGCTGAACATACAGCAATCGTCGCGTTTCATACATGCATCAGAGATAGACTTGCTATCTTCGTGAAACTTTTTCAAAATACTATCTTTTGTCCCGCCCAGCATCGCATACCCGGCCCGCAAGAGGTTACCTTGCGATGCAACGATAGCTCCTCCAGGCGGACTGAGCTTGGTGCAGGTATCATACGGCGGCTCAAGCGCGGATTTTTCGACTCTCTCACTCAACCACTCGAGCTGTGCCAATGCGTATTTTCGTAAGGTTTCATCGGAAGGGTCTTGAAAGGACATGTTGACCAGTCCGAAGCCATAGAAAGCATAGGAAATAATTTTGCCATCTGGATAAAACAGCGCTTGATACTCTGCCTCACTCCATTTCAGGCGTCGAGCTATCGATTTTTCCATGGCCATTGCTTCCTGCCGGGAATAACTACCCGATGCCGGCCCGGACAAAGAGAAGAGACCAAAGAGCCAGGAACCGAAGAACAGCATGGAAATGAGCAACACGAAGGTTTGTAATACCAACGAAGAAGGGGTAGCGATGGGCTGAATTTTCACAGTCAGGTTTGCTCAGAACTCTAGTGCCTCCTGTTTCATTCCCACCTGATATTTCAAAATAATCTAGCTTCCCTGTTGTTTTGAGAAGAGCAACATTCCGAGATAATCCGAACGGCAGGCGCTTGACAAGCGGCTCCTGCGGACAGGCTTGACGAGCGTTGGGCTGGAACAAATTGGTGCTTGCGAAGTGTATCACTCGCTCAACGACGGACCGCTTCTGCTACAACAGGAATCGGCACCGATGCTGCGGAATTAATGCAGCTATCCTTGATCATAACTGGCTCATTCATGTGCGTTACTAAGCCCAAGACCTTGCCCGCTCTAATCACCATCCAGCTCAAGTCGAGCTCATATGGACGCAACCCCGTGCGTGCCAGTCCGGGAAAAGCATGATGATTGTTGTGCCAGCCCTCGCCTACCGCCAGGATGCCAAGCCACCAGACATTGACGCTGTCGTCGGTAGAGGGAAATCCCTTGTAGCCCAATTGTGGGATATGGCAACAAGTGTTTACGATAAGCGGAATTTGAAACATTACTATGGAAGCAAGAAGCCCGGCTAGACCGACTTGCCAGCCGAAAATTAGCGACGTCGTGGAATGAAAAATAAAAGCAGTCAAAAGATTCAACGTGGTTGCACGATTGAAGCTTCCGTCTTGCTCAAGAAACTCATATAGCTTGTTGCGGTAAAGGTCTTTGCATTGAAGCCGCGGTTTGATGTGATCCGGGTACGCCCTCGTATGCGGCCAGATCCAACCGGCGTAACCGCGCCACAGCCCAAACCCGGGAGAATGCGGATCCAGCTCAGTGTCCACGTGCTTATGGTGAGCCCGGTGCATCGCGGTCCACCAGATGGGAGATCCCTGGTAAGCCAAGTAGCCTCCTAAGATCCAAAAGTACTCAAAAATCTTCTTGCACTTATAAGAGTGATGTGATAGCAACCGGTGATAGCCAATGGCAATTCCGATTCCGTACCAAAGAAAGAAGATGGAAAAAGCTAGCCAGAAAGCAGTCATAGAGTCTCCGAACAGGATTGCGTCGCGACAAAACCAGCGTTCTCACGGAGATCGCGAGCGCTTCCGAGTAACATCATTTCATGGAGTTGGATGCTGTGTCCGATTATGGCCATAAGTTATTATATGGACCGAAATGAACTAAGTCATCTCGTGCAGGGATGATCATCAAAACGTCAAAGTGAAGAACAGCTTAGGCTGGCGTGTCTGAGAATGGATTGACAACTCTGCATGGATCTGTGATGGACGAGAGACAAGTCGTCACCTATACATCACGGAGGCAGGTAACTGATTCGCGCAAAGGTAACATCAACAAATGATCAGTGACTGATTTGGATATGGTTTGACTGAAAGTCATTCGCTAACAATTTTGCGCCGGTCTGCGTTAGTTGAATGTCTCAACCATTATCCTGGCGAAAAAATGAATACAAGATTTGACTATATTTTAGAGCTACTCGAGTTCGACAACTCGGCATTAACACCGCAATTGTGGTCTCCACTACACGCGAGTATGAGACACCCGTTGCGGGCATATTCTTAATGCACACCATCGCGTTCAAGTCGAACTAACTTAGTCAAAATGCACTGGAAAAAGATTGTCGTTACTGTTCTCTGCCTGTACGGATGCTCCTCCGCTCCGGCGGCCGAGGACACTTACCGCTCACTACTTGAAGCGGGCAACAATGCCTTTCAGACGAAAGATTACGGCTATGCGGCAAAATCGTACGCCGCCGCGGAAGTCATTCTTGCGAAGACGGCTCCAACTTCATTCTTGCGAGCAAGGTTGGTTAGTAATATAGCTACCGCCAAGGTATATCTAGGAGATCGGGCAGCGGCTCTCCCGCTTTTTGAACGGGCGCTGAATCTCTACACTGGGGCACTGGCGGGTAAGCAGACGCCGACAGTGGCAGAAGTGACAGAGGCACTCCTTTGTGCAGAGCGAGTTGCGAAGATGGCCGAGTCACTGGGCGATTCATCAAAGGCGTCGTCCATTCGGTCTCGCTTTGCCTCCAGCAACCGGATTATTGCCAATGCACGATTGGGGAAAGCGCCTGAAAAAGGTAGTTCTGAGTCGATATCCGGAGGAACCGATTCCATTTCTAATCTCCCCGCAAAAACCGACACTAGCGTACCGGCAAAAATAGCTATCGGTACCAAAGGGGACCAGCTTGAGAACTTGAGCGAACAAGCCTTGACCATACTTGCCATTTCCCGGCAGGGTAAGAAGGACTATGCCGGTGCTGCGGAAACGTGGAGGACAATAATTTCCCGCTTCCCCAAGGAGGGGAGCGTGCAACACTTGAATTATGCAACTATGCTGCACAAGTTGAATCGAATTGACGAATGCATTCAACAGTTAGAGTTGCAGATTGCCGATATACCTAATGAACCGCGGGCTTACATGCTTCTTTCGTCAATTTATGAAACCCGCGGCGACGTGGGTAAACGAGATGAAGCTAAGCAGCGTTTGATCGATGCCATTAATGGAAAGGCGCTACGTCCATGGAATGCAGAGATGATGCCACTTCTGTATTACTTTGATGACGAACTCGCACGAAAACTTGGCGGTGATCTTGGATTCGACGTCATCAGCATAATAGATCAGTCGTTCTCTCAGTGGGAAGTTGCTACAGGTGGCGTCGTTAATTTTCGGCGAGTGTTCGATAAGGGACAGGCAAATATTTCCTGTCAGTTTACTAACAAAGGTGAGACCCTGAAGCAAGAATCTGCCCTTGGTGTTTGTGCAACGCGAGGAACAAGAAACTCGCGCACCGCCACAATAACCTTCTTATCGTCGTTTCCGGTTTACGAAGGGTCCGCACGCGATCAATTTACGCATGTTGCATTACACGAGATTGGACACGCGATAGGGCTTGAACATTCCGAGAAAATGGATGATGTAATGTACGCGACGGTGGCTCGTCGCTATATTCGGAACAACCTGACAGCCAATGACAAGGCACGTGCCAACGCTATATACGGCAGGGACACACACTGATTTCGAACGTCGCCAAACCCGACGGGCAAGATCGCAGCAATGAAAGAGTAATCGCGAGCTCGACCATGTGTCAAAGTTGGTCAGATTCAGATCTCGGTTCGGACCTGGAACTTGCGAGATTGCACCGCCGAATTTCAACTGGATGCTCAAGTCCATCAACTTCCACAATCACAGTCGTGCCGGGTTTGCCCCGAAGCACATGAACGAATTGATTGAACGTCAAGCCTGCTGTTGGAGTGGCTTCCGAAGCTGCCTTTTCGCGAACGGACGAGATACCATCGCCCGGAACTAGCCCGCCAAGATCAGCAGGGCTTCCTTTGACCACACGTACTATCATCGGGTTGCCCTTCCGATTTTTGAGAGTCTGTTCTTCGTCAGTGTTGCTAGTACCAATATGCTCGGATGCTTCCAGTAACCCCAATTCTACTCCGATACCACCAGCTGGTTTCTCTTCGTCCGCCGTTTCCGTGGAAAGCTTGCTTCCCTGCTCCTGTTCACCAGCCGTCGGATTGGAAACCCAGAGTCCAGAAGAGGTTGTACCATCGGACCTGGCACAGGACCAGTGTCCTTCCATCAACCATCCTTCATAATCATCCGATTTCTCAAATTTCATCTCGCCTTCATAGTTAATTGGACGAATGGGCGGATAAGCATCTATGAAAATCTTTGAAAACTTTATTCTGTTACCGTGAATTTCGCCAGCTTGAACTTTCCAAAAATGCTTCGACTCGTCGTCGAATCCTTGCCCGACCAGACTGGTGCCTCTTTGAGTGAATATTACATAACCAATTTGCGGGTCACCTGAGGGCACAGTGTAGTCAATCTCCCATTCACCGTTCAGTTCGGGAGGGGACTTCCCGTCGCGTCTCTTCTTCCAGTGCCCTGATCGTTGTTCGAAGGGTGTCGACTCTGTGAGCGAGATTCCTTCAACCGGTTCAGTGGTCTGGAAAGTTTCGCGAGTGTCCATTCCCCCATCGGGACGGGACGGTCCTTCCACTGCTGTAATCGCCATTGCGGCGGTGCTCCCGACTTGTAATATCCATGCCAACACAAGGAATTTCCAGGTTATAGTTCTCATTAATACCCCTCTATCCTTTTCTCTGGTCAAACACAAAACCTAGTTTCAGCAACGGATTGGATTGTATTAGAGGAAAGTAATGCAGTTTAACCGTGATGTCAACAGACGGGTGCTACGCGGTCACGTCAGGTCGAAAGGTATCTCGAAAATCGGATGTCTGCATCCAATTCACGCTCGATAGATAAATGTGGTCGCCAATATCCATTTTCTTGATCCTTTCTGAGGTGTCCTGAGTTAGTTAAAACGAAGAGAGTTGCAACAAAATGATCACAGGTTTGTTGCAAGCTGCAGTACTCATTAGGGCAAGCTGAACTGTGTGTGTTGCGAATTTTCTCGCTTCCCGAACGCCCACTGATGAACCAGATCCCACTCTTGGCGGGTTTTCTCGATTCCGGCCGGCTCCGATGACTGCGTGTTGCGAATTCTCGCGCTTCCCGAACGCATACTGTTGAGCCTGATCCCCGTGCGTCTTGACGTTTTTTCTCGCTTCTTCCGCCGCGAGTTGCGATTTTTCTCGCTTCCGCCCCGGGGACCGATGACCGTGGATTGCGATTTTTCTCGCTTCTGCCCGGGCACTGATGACCCCGGGTTGCAATTTTTCTCGCTTTCGCCCCGGGCACCGATGACCGTGGAT
>JAKFUT010000321.1 GCA_021732565.1 Candidatus Obscuribacterales bacterium | reverse complement strand
AATCGCTGGAATGATCAAGACGTAGCTGCCATGGGGACCAGTATGTCTCCTGAGCTTGCCAGAGCGCTAGAGAACATTACGAATTCGGCCTGTAACAGACATGGACGACCAATACAGAGCCGCATGCTCGATCTTATCAATGATAGCAATACCCGGCCAGAGATTAGGGAATCCGCGATATTGGCTTTGTCTCACGTTGGTGGTGAGAATGCCCTCACAAATGCTGATGAATTGCGTAGTGGCGGAATGTCCACTCAAACCGCAGATGGTATCACCACAATTACAGACCGCACTGGTAGCCGATATCAATTCCGATTCGATGAGGATGGAGATGCACGGCTTGAAAGAGTGCACAGGCTTGGTCCGCCGCCTGCTTATCGTACCAATCACTATGATTCAAACGGGGCCTTCGCTGGAGCGGAAGAGCTGACTAGTGGCAACAGAGTATTGTTCGATAACGCAAATAGATTGACCGAAGTAGCCGGAGCAAATGGACAGTTCCAACGAGTCACCTATGCGGCCGAGAGTAGAAATGCCGCGATCGTCGACGGGCAAGGCAGGGGCTGGGATTCTACCGATGGAGGAAGAACCTGGCTTCGTCGGGGCACGTCGGACACAGCCGTCGGTGCGCCGGTTGTTCACGCGGACGGCTCGCTGAGGTTTGATTCCGAGTGCCTTGAAGTAACTGAACGTGTTGACGGAACTATTGTCAGACTAGACAAGGAAACCCGTACTAGCACCATCACCTCCTCAGATGGAAGCTCGATCACCAGGAATGACGCTGGAAGGACCATTGGAACGCGAGACTGTCATGGTGTGACGCGAGAATTTTACTGGTCCGCGGATAATTCCAGGCTCATTGGTGTGAAAGATGAGACCGGTGTCTGGCGAATATCGCCGGACCAGGTGCAATGGCAACGGTTAGACGCGCCATCGCCGGCGGTGACTGCCACCAGAAGCGTTGATAATCAGGGTCGGTACCTGGTGCACGTTACCGGTAGCGCTGAGATTGTCCATAGCCCGGATGGTTCTGGCACAAGTAGAACTACCGACGGTAACGTGGAAATAGTTACACCTAACGGACAAAGAACCCTCCTCAGGTATGAGGGTGCCGTGCTGAGGGAGGTAACAGAAGCTGACGGACGTTGCTGGCGGTTACAAGACGGTACCACCTTCGTTCTTTTGGGGCCGGACCGTCAACCAGGATCGATTCGAGCGACATTTGAGAGACGAGCAGACGAGACACTGAGAAGAACTCTTCAGGGCGATGCAGCGAATGATTCCCGCGGAATTATTCACAAGGACTTGGAGATTCGAACTGATGGCACCACAATTGGTCGAGATGCATCCGGTCGGGTTCGTCTGGTAGTTAGTCGCGAAGGCCAGCACATCCACATTGAATACGAGGGCAATACTGAAAGAGCCATTTCAGTAGCTACCGACTATCAAAACGGCAGGCGCATAAGCCTTGTTCTCAATGGAGCCGCCAGCGATCGCAATTCAATGAGTGCCTCTTCCATTTCTGTCGACAGAGCCAGTGGAGCTGTCACCGCTACCGGTTGCAGAATCAATCACGGTCCTAATCCTGTGAACCGGGATCGAATAACAATATCAGCTGCAGATGGAATTCGAGCCTACACCAGATCCGGCGACAGCCTTATTCTCTCGGAAGTGCACCGACCGGATGGCGGGCTGGAAGTTCTTGCCTGGACTAGCAATCGCGAATTGCCTGCGGTGCGAACAGTTCAAAATGCAGACGGCTCCATTGCAACGTTAAATTCCGCAGGACAAGTTACTAGAGTCACGGGGCTTCCCGCGGGCGCGAGTATTGATATCGCATACGATGACAGGGGAAATCCACGCCGAGTGACGGAGTCAACGGGAAGGATCCGGGAACGGGTGTCCGGTGACGGTTTTGTAGCCAACAACGGGCAAATTGTTCAAGGTCAGTTCTTTGCGGTTCCCGGGGGACGGTACGGCTGGCGGCGTCCAGACGGCTCGACCTTTACCAGGGTTCCGGCCAGTGGCGAAACTGTATTCACCCGACCGGAAAGGTTCGGCATGGCAAGGGCGACACCGCAGGTGGAGACAGTTTCTCTGCAAGATGGCGGTGGAGGAATCCAGCGCGATGCTCAAGGTCGCTCAGTGGCAGTCTTAACGGCCGATGGCAAGCGTATCACCGGAACGCGCGATGCAAACGGCAATCTGATTCAAGTAACGCTCATGGACCAGCGCACAGGAACAACCCTTACTTTCGCCAAGGATGCAACTGGATGGACGCGTGACGGGCAAAGAATACAAGGTGCCAATGTTGAACTCGCAGAAGATGGTGAATTACGGGTCTTCAGGGGAGACAGGGGGCGCCCCGGCTTTGAGGCACTATACATTCAACGATTTGACGGTACCGAAATTCGCCGTGTCGAAGTCACCAACGATCCAGAGCAAACCGGAGCGTATCGCTTAGTAGTCGAACGCCCGGGCGGTCTAATCTGCGAGTATCAGTACATGCGTGGCAGCGCAGATACTCTCAACATGGTGCGGCATGGAACGCGCAATCCGGATGGAAGCCTCAATGCAGACGTAGTTATGCGTCGAGCACCCGGCACTAGCACACCGCCGGTTTGGGTATGCACGGATCATCCTGATATCAGGTCAGGTCGCATGCCCATGGGACAAACCTTTTGCGGCACACAGTCTTTTGACGCGTCAACCGGATTAAGTGAAAGTTCGATCTCTCGCTCGCCCGGCGATAACGTGGACCGAATGCGCACCGGTGCTGATGGTTGGCGTCAAACTGGCAACGATCAATTTATGACTAGAAACGAGCCGAACGGTGCTGTTCTGCGACGAACTTTGACAGGCGAAATCGACCGGGTAACCGATGCAAGCGGTCAAATAATCGATGTGCGAAGAGAACACGGCATCATAAGTGAGGTGATAGTAACTGCAAACGGGCAGAGCGAAGCAGGTGAAACATATCGTTCCTCAGATGGACGCAACTGGACTCGTCGGCAGAGAGACGCGTCCGGAAACTGGCAGGAAGAAAGCTTCGGCGGAGTCGTCAGCGTTTCTCCCGATGGTACCGTTTCGATTCGCCGAGCAGATGGTGGCAGTCGAATATTGCGTGCTAACGGCGCCAGCATTTCTGTTGAGGGGAGGACCGGCGAGGCTACGCTAAGGCGCCGGAACGGGGAAGAAGTAAGAGTGTCGTTTGGTATTGACGGCAGACCCAATCGCATTACGAATGTCGACGGTACGTACCGTAGCACTACAGACGGTGTCATCTGGCAGGGGTATGACAGAACAGGTAATGTCATGAGCGAACGACGATCGAGGGAAAGAATCGACTTCGACGCTAATACCGGTGTCATCCGTTCTGAAGCCGCTGATGGCTCTTCCGCGCAAGTAACAGGACCTGACGGCACCAGCTATCGATATGAGCCGGCAGGGCAAAACAGAACAATGGTGCTAGTTCTAGAACGCAATGAACGCGGTGAAGAGATCAGCACAGCCTACAACACAAACGGTACCAGAACAGAGGCGCATATTACTTACCCGAATCAAACTGTTCGCGCGTATAACGGCGAGAATCAATTGACGTACATGAGAGACGTCAACAGGCGTGAGACTCGCATAGAGTGGAGCGCTGCGTCCCCGCCGGTGATTACCTCTTTCACCGATGAAAGGGGGCGGCGTTGGGTTCACGCTACTGAGAACGGCCAACCTTTCTACCGGCTTGATGGTACCAATCCACCAGAGCGAGGATACTTCATTATCTACGTGAATAATGAAGGTAAGCTCGAAAGAAGGTCAACTCAAACTTCAGAACTAGTCGGGCTGGAGGAGGACGCTACAAGGCAGCTCCTTCGCGAGATACGGGGACTCGATGGAAATATCGTCACGTTAGTCGGATCCGGCGGAATAGCGGTGCAAGACAAAAATGGACGACTTACGCGGAGCATTAGCAACGACGGGAGCGTGCGACAATTCCGATATCATGACGCAACCGATCGTTATGGACAACCCGAGCTGCAAGGCATAATTAATGGCGAGGGAGCGGGCTTCAGTCGTTATGAAAGGCAGCGTAATTATTGGTCGAGTAATGGACGTGAAACAGTCTCGACCTGGAGAACCCTCGGCGCCAATGACCAGATTCAAGCCAGTGAACGTGGCATCTGGCGGGTTGATCAACTTACCGGTGACATATCCATTTTGAGGGACGATTTTAGGAGGAGCCATTATTCCGTCAATGGAAATGGCACCTGGAGACACGTTGATGGTTCTAACTTGCAAGAATCCGGCAATGAGGTTCAGAGGATCAGCGAGCTGTCGCGTGTCAACTTTATTTTTGGCCGGAGTCGTTTTGAATTGATGAACCCGCATCTGGAGCAACTAAGCGGCGACCAGATTGTCGTCATGGAATCCTATTTGAATGGACAGGGACTGGACATCAATGACTACATTCAGCACAAGTGGGGCAGCGAACGTGAGGGTGTTGTTCTTAGCGGACACATGCGCAGACGAGCATTCACCCGAGATTATAATAATGTTGAGCGTGCTGAGGTAATCATTCAGGGTGCCCTGGCTGAAATGGCAGAGTCTAGTGTCAGTTCGAGAAGGCGTGCTCAAATCGAACGATCGATTCGAGACCAGGTCGGACCAATGAATCAGCGCCAACTTTCGTTGTTGAATCAACATCATCAGCTGGAGAATGGCGGAGGCACGTTATCTGAAACGATGAGAACACACGAGAGTTGGCAAAGCACTTCCGGAATTCACCGCCGCGCGATGCATCTCTACCTCACCACCGGTCGCGAAAACCGTTCAACTGACGAGCAAGTAGTTCTGATGAACGCAGCACTCAGGCATGTGCCGAATGGTTGCCCTGCCGAATGGAGGGACCTCTCGAATATACCGATTGATGCGGAAAGCGGTCAGCCCGTCTATCCTCCGCGGACGATTCAAAGGCAACGCTTGGAGCTCTTTGCGGAGTTCGCCGGTCACGGCAGGGTTGATCAACGAGTTCGTGATTCATTCATGGCAGATAACGGTGTTGCCTTGTTGGAGCAGGGGTTACTTCTGCCTGGACAGCGTCGGCAGGACCATGTCTATCAGTATAACAACGGTACCTTTGCCACTACCACTGATGCCGGTCGTCTAATGACTCACGCGCAAGATTATATGCGTGACGGCCAGCTATCTGCATCCGCGCAGCTCGAAGACAATAATTGGGGAATGTCCGGAAATTCTCGTCGCAATGCAGATGAGATCTTCGGCGCGATGCCCCCCGAAGAACGAGCACGCTTGCGTGAGGGTATGGAGCTTTACCTGTCCCTCAACGACGATCAATTCGAAACGTCTAATCCAGGCTCTAGAGCCAGAGCGCAAGCGCGGCTTAGTGATCCGACGACGCGGGCGGCAGCGACCCGAGCCTTAGCTGCCTATACGGAATTGCAGCGGGTTACAAGAAGGTTGTCTCGTACCGATAGTGAACGCAGGGCTCAGGAGTATACCGCCAGCGCTGTTGGTTCTAACTTCCAAATGGATATGGGAGAGCGGAACATCAGCATGTACTGGAGCAATTCCAACCGCCAGAATCACATGAGAAGTGTCGAAGAAATGGATCGCGAGAGTTTCGATTTGTTCACTTGCGATCGCGCACTTCGTCGTGTGAATGAACGATACATGGAACAGAACTTCAACTATGAACGCGGCATTGCGGCTCGTGATTTGCTTAGATCAAAGCTTACGTTTGCAGAATCGATCAGCAGTTCTGCTGAAGATGGCCGGATAAGGTTGACCGGAGCCCATAGTGTTTCGGTCTCGATGCGTGAGATCATTCCCGGCACGCGCGAGTTATCTAACAGGCAGTACGGTCAGCTGCTGGAAGCGCGCAGGCAAGAAAGAGAGATCTCGGAAGGTGAGCGGATACAAGCTCAGCTTAGCCGCGGACACGAGCTCAATTTGAGCATTAGATCCGGTGAAGCAATTGCCGGAGAGATTACCCGGGGCACCAGGCCAATTAACGGTCTTGCCATTGCCCAACGAGAGACCCTGGAGACATTTGAAAGATTTCGCGCACTTGCTCTGGAGTCAAGAGAAGCCAAGCACCAGCAACGCCGAGCTCTGGAAGCAAATGAGCGCCGGGGTATTCCTTTGAGCGAGCAGGAGCGTCGACGGCTTGCCGATTTGCAAGACGAAGAGTCTCTGGAGTTGTGCCGCGCCGCTGAAGACCAACGTCGGGCTGCACTCGGTGATGACAGATATTCTGCCTATCTGGCCGCCCGACGTTTTCGTCAGACAGCTGTGCTGGCTGGCAGGATTAGAGAGGGAGAGGAACTTCAACGTTTTATCGGCGAGGGACAGTTGCTATCGACTCGCTTGACCGCGATCAGCGATGCCACTGCTCGTGCCGTGGCACACGCAGATTTAAGCGACAACGAAAGAGCCCGCTTGGAACTATATGAGCGTTCAAGATCAAATGAGCTTCCACAATACCAGCGGGACTTGCTCGAACTTTTCCAACGCTCCCGGCGTTCGGAAGGCCGCACGATTAACGAGTTGTTTACCAATGGTCAAACGCTTGATCAGCAATTGAGAGCGCTTGGAACTCCGCAAGAAAGAGCTGAAGCAAGACGTCGATTTAGTGATTCCGACAGAGAAGCTCTGGCACTGTTCAACCAGCTCGAAGAAGGTAACAGATTGAATGCCGGGATCAATCGAGGACGAGCACTTGCTGAGCGCATTACCGGTGGCCGCACGGTTGAGAGCAGCTTGCGCTCTGAAGAGCGCGCTGAGCTATCGCTCTTCCGGCGACATCTTGAAGGAAGGTTGCCGTCTGCTGAAGCTGAGTTACTACGCCTGGTGCAGGCAAGGGAGCTCTACGCCTCGAGCCCTAATGGACCAACATTGGATGCGGCTTTAACTGAAGAACGACCACCAGTTGATGAGCTCAGGCGCCGTCCGCCAACTCAAGCACAAGCGCTGGAGCAATATCGACAAATTCTCGCATATCGAGAAGACAGAACAGGAGTAAGAGCATTTTTCGATGGACGGCAACATGCCAATGAGATCGACGCTTTGCCTTCTAATGAGCGCCAAAGGCGATCGCTGCAAATGGAACAAGATCCGTCCAGGGCGGGCGAGCGACACGCTTTGGAGCAATACCGTCAGACGGTATTTGATGCAGCTCGCGATAATGTGCGACGAAATTTCCTTGATGCGCTGGAGGACAATGGCAGTTTCCGGGGCAACAACTATGACGGAATGTTCGATGCAGTAGCAAACATGAGGTTGGAAGAGCGCCGTCGTTATGCTTCTGATGCTGCTTTTCGTCGCCAGGTGGATGAACAAGTACAGGCAGCGGTCAGCAATCAGGATGCGCGTCAAGCGGTCCAACACTTGCTGCGTCAGATCCGGCTCAATCCGGAGCAGCGACCTGAGAAGGATGTAGTTTTTGAATTGTTCGCGAAAGCGTCCAAGAACAATGTTTCTGCTCGAGAGATGGTTTCATCGCTGATTGAAGCGTTCAATGGTTCCCGGGGGCATGAGCTCAGGCGGCGGCTAGATCCCTCTGACAGAGCAAACTATGATCCGCAATTCGCTACAGCCTTCCAGGCTGCGTGCCAAAGATTCAATCAGCCTGAAGGCGACCGCAACGACCGTGCTATGGCTCCGGCCGAGTTCATGTCTCAATACGTAGAACCGATTCAACATCACGGTCACCCTGCGCTATCGACAATGCTTCGGCTTTATCAATCTCACGATAGATTGGCGGCAGATATTTTGAAGATGAACGAGAGAACTCGTTTCCATCTCTATCAGCAGGACAGGCAGAGTCTCCCTTTGCTGAGTTCAACTATCCGTTCCTTCGTCGAGACGATACTGCAGCAAAGCGGCGAAATACGCGTTGAAGATCGTTTGCGGGCAATTCATCTTGATGTGCTACCACAAGGAGAACTATTCAGAGTACTCAGTAGCACACGAACCATGCAGGAGCGTATCGACGTCGTAAATAATTATGCCTCTAAATACGGTGGTCATTGTATTACGGACATGCGGAACAAATGCGGTCCCGGTGAGTACGGCAGACTTGAAAGCGCGCTTCGACATCGTGATTGGACCAGCTATGAGCACTGGGAAAATGCTCGCAGCCAAGTGGAGCGGACGGACAATTGGGGCACCGCATGGACCCGGGATTCCTCGCGAGATCGAATGGTGCACAACCAGATGGGCGCGTTCACCAGAGACTTTGCTGAAGCTAATATGCATTATCAGGAAATGAGCAGGCAGACCATCGCTCGTCATGAAGGGCAAGTATTCGACTCTGTCAGAGGCCACATAGACGGCCAGGCTGAAATGGCCGAATCTGCTTCGGAGGCATTAATAGCGGCGGCAGCAGCCGGCGTGATGTTGGCGACCGGAGGCGCTGCTGGTCCGCTGGTTATAGCACTATTTACGGTGGCGGCCGGTGTCAGTAAAGTTGCTGTCACGCGTGGCCTTATGGGCAGCAATATGAATACCAATTGGTCGGAAACGGGCCACCAGTTTCAGCAGGGCTGCATTAGCGGATTCACTCAGGTACTCGATCCTGGTCAAATGATGAGAGTTGCCGGCGTTGGAATGCGCGCTGCTCAAAGAAGTGCACAAACGCTGATGAGAAATGCAGCTTTCGAAGGGCTTTCAGCCAGCGCACGTCAGGCCGCGGAGCGAGAAATCACTCAGGCTTTGGCGGCCGGTCTCAGACAAACCATGCAGGCAGGGTTCCGTAGCGGCGCTGAGCAAGCCATTGTAGGAAATGCTCTGGATTCGCTGGTCAGGAGAAGCCTGGTAAACTCAGAACAGTTAGTGCTGCTTCAAGCCCGGCTGCAGCAGACTTTCGCTGGCGAGATGCAGCGGCAGGCCGGGCAGTTTGTTCGCAACGAAATTCGAACCCTGGTTGCCAGTCAGGTCACCGGCGCTGCTGGCGCGTTCGTTAGCACTACTGCTGAAATGCTACATAACGGTCAACTCAATGTTGATAATTTGACCGATGGAAGTTGGGCCAACACCGATGTTCTGAATGCTTACGGCGAACATCAGGTCCATGCACTGTTCGGTTCAACAAGTGGACATCTAGCCGGCCGGTTCGCTCATCATTTAGTGCCCGGTGAACGTGTCGGTCGAGCAGTCGAGTGGACATCAGAGCGGCTGAGACGCCCTCTAGGTCGGACAGCAAGTGAATTTGCAGGAATGGGTGTTCATCTGGCCGCTTCTGGAACTCTTATGGTCGGCTTCATGGCTGGTGCGAATTATCTAAGTAACAACGTTGTCGCCGGCCTCAGAGGCGGAGCCTGGGACGGTCAGGGATTCAACCAGACGTTGTTGAATGCATCTTGGGCTCCATTCTTTTCGCAACTTCAACACAGTGTATCACCGTTGTTTCAGCACAGCACCGGTCGTGCATCGCTGGCTGCCGGTGTTGGATTGGAGCGCCGGAGCTTTGTCGATCGCTTAGTGCGAGGCGCCGTGGTGGAACATGTGCGCGGCGGACAGGTCGAAGGAACTGCAACACAACGAGGTGGCGTTGTCGAATATCAGGGGACAAGGCTGCAGGATGCTAACATGCAAGGACGCACAGCGATCCTTGGCGAGGGAACACAGGGCAGCATTCGCGGTTCTGGCACGATCGAGGTAGGGCATGGCTGCGGGCCAGTTGAAATTACGGTTCCTCAAGATCAAGTTATTCGTCTGGTGCTGGCGGATCATGATGCAGCGGCGAACATAAGAATTGCAGTCGGCAGCGAAGGACGGATAGAAGTCTACACGCCGGAAGGCAGCCCCTTGCCACCAGGAATGGTGCAACGACTGGCGCCCGGAATGCGAACCGGCAACGTCGATATTTTTGTGCTTCACGGCGACGGTAACTTCAGTCGTGGACATCATGACGGTAGTCGTGCCGCCTTCGAACCGGAACGTCGTCTGAATCCTGAGGCAATTGACCGATTGCGAACCGAGTTGGGAACAGCTGCCGGGCAGCTTACTGATGCACAAGTTGTGCAGCAATACGCACAGCGAGTTGTCGAACGGCTGAACCTGAATGATGGAGCCCCGCAAGCCGCTGAACGGTACGCTTCCGCCAGACATGAGTATGAGGTTTCCTGTCAGACTTTGCGCGCGGGTTTGGGTGACCGGTTGCCCCCATTGATGCATGAGCAGTCCTTCCGCGAGGCCGATCTTACGCTTCTGGCTGCAGGCGATACGGCAAAACAACAGGCCGTAACCCGGTATCTTGCAAGCAGGGATGCCCATGCCCGCGCTTCAGCCGAACTAAGCGGCGTCCTGGAAACGCGCCGTCAACAATTGCAAACTGCAATGAACGAATTCGCTTCCAGAAATGGACTACCGACTGTGGACTTGCGGCTTCTAGTCGGTGCAGCCGGCAGCCAGGGTACATACAGAGACGGCATCGTGAACATTCGCGCGCAGGATCTTCTCAACCCGCGAATGCTACTTGAATCCACATATCACGAACTGACGCACGTTCATCAAGACCAACAAATCTTGCGCCTTTTTCATGATGAAGTGTCGCAGCGGCTCGCACGCCCAGCAACGGCTGAAGAGGTCGCTGGCGAATACCAACAACGCATGAACCGAACAGTGCCTGAGAGTTCCAGAGCAAGTTGGATGGAATTTGTTCAGCACTCGCTCGATGGCCACGCCTCGCCTCTTACCGGGGATGCGCTGAGTGGCGCAACTACCATGAGAGATGCAATGCGTACTGACACGGGAGAGGCGACCAGACTGGCGCATGAGGCGGAAACAAGTCACCGTCGAACTTGGGAGATTCGCCAGATTCTCAGCACCGAACATGGTGCACAGCACCTCCTCCACCATCTTGCCAGCGGTGATCCTGCGCTCTGCCGTCATTTGTTCGCGCAAGACACTCCTCCTTCCGATGTGCAGCAGCTAATAGGTCGATTGCCGCCAGAGACTGCTGCGCAGCAGGAAGTTGCAAGGCGTGCCATGACCAGTCTTTTAGAGAACCTCGGTCAAGGCAATGCAGAAGCTCTCGCCTCATGGCGTCAGTTGTTCGGGGAAGTTCCGCCTCCTGAAGCTGGTACTACGTTATCTCGCCAGGCTGAGCGTGAGGTCCTTCGTCGGATTCAGGAAGTCCTTCAAGCCCGTAATGGTGATGCTGCACGGCTTTCAAGAGTTCTCTTCGGAAGCGACTCACCACCGGATCAAGCCCTGCATATGCTTTCAAGGCGCAGTTGTGTTCTGGAAGGAGACACAGCGGTTCTGTTGAACAGGCTCCTGGAAGAGCGAATGAATTCCTTGAACGAAACCATTCGTACGCAGTACCAACGATACATCAATCCCGCGCATGAACGCGAAGCTCTGCTCACTCAAAATCTAGCTCGCCGAGCCGCTGAAACACTATTCCAGGATGTCTCCCCTGTTCACCTGGATACCAGCACCGGGGCCGAAGCCGGGGTACGCACATCCGGCGAACTAGCAATGTGGCCTGACAGGATGCCAGATCGCTTGCCACCTCGCCGAGGGGCTATTCCAGAGGCCGACCTTCTGCGATCGAATGAGAGAGCGTTCAGGTTTGCATACGAGGAATTGCCGAGACAACGGACGAGCGACAGTGTTGATCGGGTTCGAAAGGAACACCGGGCACTGCTGAACGAGCTTGATACACTGCCCCCGGAGCTTCAGCGATACGTTAGAGAGTCAGCCTTCGCCGGTCGTAACGCTCCAACAGCGGAGTCATTGCGGCAGGCGCTGGAAACCGCAAACGCATACAGGACACTTGGCGAGCGGCAGCCGGGTGAAACTGCGGATTCTTGCAGGCGGCGGCTTGATATTTTGCGAAGTGTCTTTGCTAGTGAGCCGGCAGCTAGACCTGTATTTGATCAATTTGCGCTGTCTCAATGCACGCCTGCGGAAAAGATAGCACGCATGAGGGAATTGATCGCAATGCTTGAGTCTCTACCTGTGCAGGCCTCTCGTAATCTAACCGATACACATCTTCAGTTACTTCGAAATGGCTTGATTACAACGCCTGAGCTTATCAACGTTCTGGTCCATGCAGATTCACCCGCCCAAGACAGTGTTTTGCGATTGTACCGTGATAACGGCCGGAACGGTGTCGCGTTGAGAAACATAGTCGGGCGAGAGTTTCTCATATACGGAGGCGAAGACCCTACCGCGGCAAGGCTCGTTGAAATTTTTCGTCAAACGGCTGCTGAACGTGCACGACAAGCAGGTCCCGAGCAAAGGACTTGGCAGGATGTCCTGCCAATATTGGAGCGAGGTGGCCCTGCGGCAGAAAATCTAGCGAGATCTTTGACTCCCTCGGAATGGCGGATTGCACGCATTGCCACAGATCAGTCTGTTGAGCTGGCTAACCTCAATCCGTCCGTCAGAAGAAGACTTCTTGATGCTGTTGCCAATCACGCATCCGCTCTTTCTGAGCAGCAGTTAGGACGCATTGCAAGTCAGCTACGTGACATTCTCAACGCCCGCGATGCAGGCCACGATCTAACGGTAACAGCGCAAGTACAAAGGTTGTCACAGCGATTGCATCCGGATTTGGTAAGTCCGGCCGATCTCAATGGTGTTTTAAGTCATCTGCCCCGTGAACACCACGAGTCGTTTCTGCAAATGTTGACCCGACGCCAGGCATATTTGTCTGAAGGCGGGATGAAACAACTTTGGGAGCAAGTCTTGGCAGATCCTGTGTTTCGCGATGCGGTTAATAGCAGGGGAGGAACGGGGTATCGACCAACTGACGTTCCGGCTGTTCACGTTCTGTGTCTTACCATGGAGGCCGAGGCCCTTGCATATCAGTTCCGAAAAGCGACAGGTGTTGAAATTGTAGTTGTCCGGCCTTTTGAAAATACTCGCGACTTATCTCCGAAGATCAAGGAACATGTGGAGAGCGGGGGACGACTTATAATGTTCGATACGGTGCAAGACAATGGCGCGGTAAGTCGAGGACGCCCTCTTCGAGCAAAAGAGATGGCGCTGATAATGAGGCATTCACCGCCAGCAATGCACACACCACAGATCGTTGAAGTCCCGGCTATTCGTGAGTTTCATACCGGGTTGAATGTTTTTGATCTGACCGGTCTGAGCTCAGGTGGACTGACTCACGAACAGTTTGCCGCTCGGGCAAGAAGGCTTCTAAATATACCGGATGGCGCAACTGGTCAGGCACCACTGCATCCTCTGACTGAGATGCCTCCTGAAATAGGCGGAGCTGCCTCTAGAGCGCGACTGCGTGCAGAGTTAGGTGCGTTAATACACTTTGAGCGACAACCGGCCAGTGAAGCACGCGCGCTGGCCTATCTAACAAACGAACATATTCGTAACTGGTCTCATGCTGAAGCGGCACGAACTGCGCAAAATCTTCACCCTGCATTGACCGGCGGTAGCACCGGAACCATACCTGATGGAGTTTTGTTCGTGTATGGCGACCGACAGCACAGTACCATTGCTGACAGCTCGGCTTTAGCTGTGCACCTTTATCGGGCCGGAAACAACCTTCTTGATCCTGTGCATGACACCCGCTTTGTTTCTCTATCCGCTCGCCGGCCGTTGCCCGCTGGTGCGACAGTATCCGAAGTACAGGAGAGACTAAGATCAGGAAGATACACGAGAGTGGTGTATTTGAATGATGGGATCGGCAGCGGTACGGAGGCCGGGCAAGTTCTCGAAAGACTTGTCGAAATGCGAGGTCCACGCAGAAATATTGAACTACGCTATGGCACTTTTGTAACAAGCTCAGAGGGACCGACCAGAGTATCGGAATACTTCCAAGGACCGGGCGGTTCGTCCGGCTTACCCGAAAATTGTTTTGTGCAATATGGTCACATGCAGCCGCGTATGCTTCGCGAAATGATGGCACCAAGGCGAGAGGGCGAAGTGGAGTATAGGATCGAAGGGGCTCCCGGACAGGGCTACAGAATCCGAGGACCTAGAGGACAGGACAATGTCGGGCATTCTTCGGATCTTATCGAAAGGCTGTTCAGCAGTCAGTGGTCCAGGGGCATCGGTCAGGGAGTCCAGCTGGCTAGTGGACATGTGTTTGAACACATGTGGCCGGGGACTGTGCCGGTCGCGATGCACGAGCTGCTCACCCGAATGGGATTGCCAGGCGGCAAAAGCGCCATGTCCTATGAAATGATGCGGATTTTGTGGTCGCATCAATCCGAGGCAGCGCGCTCCGGTAGGCAGGCGGGCGGAGAGTTGTCCATGTGGTCGACCTCCAGCGATCGTGTAATCAACTCCGCTGCAAGTCAGCTCTTTGGTCAACGCGCCGGTCTGCACTTTGATGGCATCAATTCACGCGCGCAGCTCGTTGAACGTTTGCAGGCACATGTTGCAGGCAACAGTGCGGCCGCTACCGCCCGAGAAATTCTCGCCGGCAATAATGAGCAACGAAGACGTGCGCTTGTTCAGGATCTGCTTTCCCGCCCGGAGATGGTGCGGCAGCTCCTACTTGAAGGCTCTCCGGAACTCTTGCGGTCTTTACCGGAAGGAGGGCTAAGAACCCTGGAAGCTCACGCCGGTATCATAGAGCCCTCAGAAAGACCGGCCGTGGAATTGAGAATCAGGCGTTTAGTCGATGATTGCCTGGCCAATCCAGGTACCATTCCTCCCGCAGATCTTGCGGCTTTGTTAAACTTGCATCAGTTGGTCGCCAGGGTTGATCTCAGTGGAGAGATGAGAGCTCCAAGAGCCAATCCAAATGGACCGAAAAGACTAAACTCCGACGAGTTTCCGCGCAATATGCAAAGCGTTGGAAATCATACGCTCGCCGGTGAGCGACGTGTCAGGATAGACGGGAGGGAATATCATTTCGACCTGATAGAAGGCTGGTGGTTTGGTGAAGCAGTTCCGAGGGAGGCGCTGGGGTCATGCAAGTTGCATGTCACCACGGATGGTGCCGCAGACCTGGGGCGACTGCAAGCAATTTTGATTCCCGAAATTATGAACAACCCGGAAATTCGCCGCTTATTGTCAACCTGGAAAACTATGGACCCTGGCATAGGAACAGGTCGCATTACAGGAACAGACTTCGTGCCGGATGGAAAAGGACAAGGCGCTAAAGCGTTTACACTCTATACTCGTTCTGCAGCTGATGCAATCGCTTTGCAGCGCATAATCGATAGAATTCTTACTGAAAGAGGGTCGGGATTAGAGCGCCCGATAGACACTGACAATATCGATATCGTTAGTGGTACCGCAAACAGGGTTGGAATAGTACGCGATCGCTTTCCTGCCGTCAATGTCCCTGGTGGCACAGGCAGTGCCGCAGTTCTCGGAAACATCTTGAACGATTTCATTCATGCTCAAATGAATATTCCCTCGGGGCAATCGATGACTCCTCAACAACTAAGCCAAGCAGAGAAAGAAAGCGGACTGCGCCCGGGCAGTCTTGAATACACCGGCGACGGGCAGCTTGTATTGCGCACTTTTACCAATCATTCAAAAAGAAGGGGGAGCTCAGGTGAAGAGATTTACCTGTACGAAACAAGATCCCGATTTGGCGACTACACTGAACGGCAGGCGTTCTATGCGTTATGTGCAAGATATTTGCCTAATGGAAGAACTGCTCACGAACTAGAAGTCGGTATTCCCGAACGGCCTGTGCGACCACAATCGCGACGAACCGCAGGTCAGGATGAGAGGTTGCGGCTTGCCAGCGGACAGCAGGAGGTAAGGTTGGTTGAAGGTGCGGCTCCGATTACATTCGGGCGAACAGCAGAGAACGGATTGCCGACGAGTGTTTCGCGAAAGGCACTTGAGATCGAGAGAGACAGCAACGGTTATTTTATGCGAGTTCACCCCGAGTCATCTGCAACGACCAGCAAAACATATTTTCGGTACACAAACAGCGGCCCGTTCATTGAGCTGACAGCGAATCATGGCAACGTACAGATTGTACCCGGCATGGAAATCCGCTTGGGCTCACAGAGCGGTCATCGCCTTGAAGTGTTCACCGCGCAAGGAAATTCAGCTTCGGTAGCCCAACGTCTTCCGGCAACAACGATCGATTGCCTGAAACTGACTGCCGGAGGAGCGCAGGAAGTGCGTTTAACGCCAGGTGCCGAGCCTGTTACCTTCGGGCGGAGCGTAGCGAACGGACTACCCGTTTATGTCTCGCGTCAAGCACTGCGGATCGGTAGAAACAGTGACGGTTACTTCATTAGAACACACCCGAACGCAACTACGTCAACGAGCAGAACTTATTTCCGCAATGGTCCGGACGAACCGTTCATTGAGCTAACGACACAGCACGGTGCACTACTCATCACTCCTCAAATGGAGATAAGGCTCGGGAATGTAGATGGTCCTCGCTTGACAGGATTTACAGCGGTACCGGCCGGGCGCTAGTCAATTGAAGAGCGAACAACAAAGCCTCAAACCCGCAATATCTTCGTTACGGTCATGCGATCATCCGGTGGAATCCGGACTCGTGTTCTGAAATGTTTTTGCCCCGTCACACTCGACGCAGAAAACATGGGCAGATCGAAACGCGTCAATATGCAAAATGTAGACGGTGGCTAGTCGCGTCGTTGCACGCTCGAGTCCTGTCAGATGAAGTTGGAGCAGTGGCGCCGTGGAACACCTCATAAAAGCGCGGCGCGCACCGTATAAGGTGAGCAC
>JAKFUT010000042.1 GCA_021732565.1 Candidatus Obscuribacterales bacterium | reverse complement strand
CCCCTGTAGCCTTTTTGAACTTGGTGGGACGTTTCGCAATTTTTTCAGAGGTGCCATGCTCAAGAAGACACCCTTTCATTCGCGCACAGCGGAACTGATGCAGGCAGATCAGTGGCGGCGGTGGGCAGGTTACACGGTCGCTAGCTCATACGAGATGACGCATGATCGAGAATATTTCGCATTGCGCAATGCCTGCGCCCTGCTCGATGTCTCGCCATTATGCAAGTATCAAATTACCGGAACCGATGCGTTGAGATTTCTCAACCGGCTGGTGACAAGAGATGTGAGCAAATTTCCCGTCGGCGGCATGCTCTACACCCCATGGTGCGACTCCAGAGGCAAGGTGATAGATGACGGCACCATTGCCCATCTAGAAGAGAATGTCTATCGACTGACCTCTGCCGAACCGAACCTTCGCTGGTTGGAAGACAATGCAATCGGCATGCAGGTAAAGATCGAAGAAGTCACTGAGCAAATTGGAACCCTGTCACTGCAAGGTCCCCGCTCCCGCGAACTGCTAATGAAACTCACTGATGCTCCACTAGGCGAGTTGAAGTACTACAATTTCGTCAACACAACTATAGCCGGCATTCCGGTGATGATCTCACGAACGGGATACACAGGCGACCTCGGCTTTGAATTGTGGATGCAATCAGACCAGGCTGAACGAATCTGGGACGCATTGATTGAAATCGGACACGCATTTGCACTGCAGCCGGCTGGAATCTGGGCGCTTGATGTATCACGCATCGAAGCCGGTTTGATAATGCTAGACATCGATTACTTGCCCGCGAACAAAGCGCTCATTGATGCTCAAACCTCCACCCCTCTGGAGCTTGGTCTCAACTGGGCGATCAGCTGGAAGAAAGGCAACTTTGTTGGACGCAAAGCTTTACTCGACGAGAAGAAACGAGGCTCCACCACAGTTCTGGTCGGTCTGGAGATCGACCACAAGGAATATGAGCGTCAACATCATGCCATCGGACTTCCCGTGCCCTATCCTTTTCTGGCGTGGCGGCAAGTAATTCCTCTGTTTGTCGATGGAGTTCAAGTCGGATACGCCACCAGTGGTGTATGGTCGCCAACATTGAAGAAGTACATTTCGCTAGGGCATGTGAATCCGAAATATTCCACCCCGGGAAGCATAGTTACAATCGACCTGACAGTTGATCGCTTCCGCCGCCCCTTCAACGCAAAAGTAACTGGACTCCCGTTTTTCAACCCGCCCCGGAAGAAAGATACACTATGAACAATCACAAATATGATGCCATCGTAATTGGTGGCGGGCACAACGGGCTGGTCAACGCCGCCTACCTCGCCAAAGCAGGCAAACGCGTGTTGGTACTGGAACGACGCCATACAGTGGGTGGTGCAACAGTAACCGAAGAGATTTATCCCGGTTTCAAGTACCTGATCGCTTCTTATCTGATCAGCTTGCTTCGTCCCGAAGTAATCAACGACCTCGACCTTGCAAGGCATGGTCTGGAGATCATGCCTCTGGAAAGTACCTTCGTGCCATTGCCCGACGGCAACTATCTTGCGGACTGGCCCGATCACGATGCAACAAAGATGGAGATTGCTCGCCACTCGAAACGTGACGCAGAGGCTTATGATGAGTACGCGCGCACGATGCGTCGCCTGGCAGTGGCATTACGCCCGCTATTGGACATGATACCGCCGGATCCAACTTCTGTTTCTCCAAAAGATCTGGAGACCATGGCCCGAGTTCGCGGTGTATTGGATCAACTGAGTCAAGAGGATTTTTATCTACTCTCTCGTCTGATGACCATGAGCGCGGCGGACTTCCTCGATGAATGGTTTGAGTCACCGGCACTAAAAGGAACCAAAGCAACCAGCGGTGTAATCGGTTCTTTCATGGGTCCGAGATCGCCAGGCTCGGGGTATGTATTACTTCACCACTATCTCGGTGAAGTTGACGGAGTGTTCCGCACGTGGGGCTTCGCCCGTGGTGGCACCGGGGCACTCAGCCAGGCTATCGCCAGCGCAGCACGCGAAGCGGGAGTCGAAATCAAACTCGATGCATCCGTGGCCCGGGTTAACGTAAAGAATGGAGCCGCAACCGGAGTCACACTGGAGAATGGCGATGAATACAGCGCCGACATAGTTGTCTCCAACGCCGATCCAAAACGAACATTCTTGAAACTGGTCGACTCGCAACACCTGCCCGAAGAATTCGTGCATGACGTGAAGCGTTATCGAATCAGCAGCCCTTCCTGTAAGGTAAATCTCGCGCTCGATGGACTACCTGAATTCACCGCTTTGCCCAAGGGTAAGGAAGCGTTATTGCGCGGTTCCATCGAGATTGCTCCAAGCGTTGATTACCTGGAACGTGCTTACGACGATGCCAAATATGGCGGTTGGGCCAAGAAGCCATTTATGGATGCGTTAATTCCCTCGCTGATCGATCCGGGAATGGCGCCTCCAGGCAAACACGTTATGTCTATGTTCGTGCAATACGCCTCGTCAGATCTGGAAGGCGGTTGGAACGAAGAAAAGAAAGCACAGTTCCTTGACACCGTGATCGACACCATGGCGGAATACGCACCGAACCTGAAAGACCTCATTTTGCACAAGCACATCATGACGCCATGGGATCTGGAACGTACTTTCGGTCTGACCGGTGGGCATATTTTCCATGGTGAGCTGGCGCTACAACAGCTCTTCTTCTTACGTCCATCGCCGCAATGGTCAAACTACAGGACCCCCCTCAAAAATCTATATATGTGCGGAAGCAGCACGCATCCTGGCGGATGCATCACCGGTGCACCGGGACGCAACGCCGCATTGGCCATTCTGGAGGATCGCCCATGACCACGTACGAAACCATAGTGCTCGGCTCCTCGCCAAATGCCTTAACAGCCGCAGCATACTTAGCCAGAGCCGGACAACGCGTCCTGGTGCTGGAGTCATCTCTGCACATTGGTGGTGCAGTCACAACAACAACGTTTGCAGGGGAGTTTCAAGGGGACACAAGTTTCACCAGCGGTCGCCTTGATGACAGCATAGTAAAAGACCTGAAGCTGCAACAACATGGACTGGAAGTAATCGAGCGTAACTCAATTTCCAGCCTACTTCCTGATGGCAGGAGCTTCACTCTTCCGTCTGATAGAACAGCCGCCACAGAGGTCATTGGCAGTTTCTCTCCAAACGATGCGGATCGCTACGAGAAATTCATGGCTCTGGTGGATCTTGCCAGCGATTTTTTGAAGAGTGCGTACACCATGACGCCGCAGGCACATCCGCCTACGGCCATCGATGCGCAGCACATGATGACTCTAGTGAGCAAGCTTCGCGGTTACGGCAATCGCGAGATGACGGAAGTGATGAGGCTGCTCGTAATGTCCGTTCGAGACTTGCTCGAAGAGTGGTTTGAAAGCCCTCAATTGAAGGGACTACTCGGCAGTGTCGCTGTGCGCGGGCTACCTCACGGCCCGTTTGCCGGTGCCACCACTTTCAACTTGTTGCATCACCTCGCCATCGGCGACGGCTATTTCCGCGCCACTGCCAAAGGTGGCGTCGGATCAATCACCAAAGCACTTGCCGCCGCGGCCAAGTCGCACGGAGCAGAACTGCGTACCGGAGCCGGCAAGGTGACCGTTGTGATAACCGATGGAGTAGCAACCGGAGTTGAGTTGGCGAGCGGTGAGCAGATTAGCGCAACGCAAATTATTTCCGACTATGATGCGCGTTACACATTCCATCAGATGGTTGATCCCCCTGAGCTTGAACCAGAGTTCAATCGGGCGGTCAAACGCATTCGATACAACGGATCAGTTGCGCGCATAAATCTTGCATTGTCAGGTTCGCCGGAATTTGCCGGAATCACAAAAGAAGCACTTCGCGGGACCCTGACCCTTGCTCCCAGCATCGCTTATCTCGAAAAAGCCTTTGACGCAGCGAAGTACGGAGAATTTTCCGACCAGCCGTTCCTGGAAGTAACGGTTCCCACAGAAAGCGATCCAACGCTTGCGCCGAGCGGCAAACACGTAATGTCAGTCTGGTTGCAGTATGCACCCTATCGCAGCAACACCCCCGGCGACCGCCTGCTCGAACTAACTCTCGATCGGCTCAGCCAGTTTGCTCCAGCGTTGCGGTCTCAGGTGCTTCACTCGCAGGTGATCACACCACAAGATTATGAACAGCAATTCAATTTGACAGAAGGCAACCTATATGGTGGCGATATGACACTGACCCAGGCATTCTACTTGCGCCCGGTACCAGGATTCGCACAGTATCGCTCTCCGCTGAAACAGTTGTACCTCTGCGGCGCGGCGACGCACCCGGGCGGAGGAATCAGTGGACTTGGAGGGCGCAACGCCGTCAACGAAATCGGAGTGAGAGATCTGGCATTGGCTGCCAAAGACTGATCGCTCTGAGCAATTCGCTCATCAATCCACCCATCCATCGGGGTTCGATCCAAGATGGATCGGTGAATTAAGGTCGAAAAATCCCCTGGATGTCAAATGGGTTGATTCGCCAACTTTGTAAGGAACACAATAGTCGTCGATCAGTATGCCCTCTTGACCAGTTGCTTGTGGAGGGGCATTGCATACTCCGTCGTTGGTCGATATCTTTCAGGATACGTTCGAGTCCAATTTGTGATCAGCGGTTCCGCCCGGCGTGCCCGCCGTGAGGAGGGCAAACCTCGCTAATCGCCGGAAGCGGTCTGTCAACAGAATAAGCACACAGAAGGCAATTGCTTGAATTAATGTATCAGCACCGCATAACGGCGTAACTTTCAATGCTCTTGGCATAGCAGGTGCCCGCGGCCTAAATGCGCACTTGATCACTTCTTGTGGCGAGCTGTTACAGGGAGTGAAGACTGGACGTGGAGTTGGGTGTGGAGTTGGGTGGTGGGGGCTCGTGTGGTTCCCTGTTGCTGACGTGGACGATACGCCATCGCATCCTACGACGGTGGGAGGACCACCCCCTCAAGCATAGGCTTGAGCGGCGGAAGACATTGCGGAAATAACGAGGACGAGCCCAATGAGAAGTTGAGTTTTTGTGATCTTCATTAGTTTAATCTCCCGCGGCTTTTTTAGCACTTGTTCGTACGATGTCCAACGCTATCCTGTGGATTAGTCAAGTCTAAATGACGGCGGTTGTGTATTCGACCGGACTAACCACACTATTGACTCCAGGGGAATTCCTAGTTGCTGCTTCCCCGACGCTTACAGCCCCCATGGTGCTTGCTCGACTTGCTTCTCCTCAGGCGAAGATTTCAGTAGATCCAATGGTGTGCCTGTATTTACTGAAATCTTCGCCACGCAAGACGAAAATATCGCGCAGAAACTCAGCGCGGGGGTAAGATCGAGTTATGATCAGCGGAGCCGGTTACTTTCAGTCTCGATTACTACCAGCAATGATTGTCGGCACTGTGTTCATGGCACCGGGTTTGGCGGATGATAACACCGGCGCAGAAAAGAACATGGAACCTCCAGATGAAGCGGTTCCTAAACGTGAGTATATTAGGATGGAGCCAAGATTAGGCACACTGGAGCCACCTACACACCAAGAGGAACAGCTGGAGATTTTCCCGCCAGTGAGGCCACGTGTTCCCGGCCAGCAGGTCCGCCTGAAAGGCGGAGTGATCGAAGCAAATTTAGCCATCGAATGGGACGACTGGCACAACGATTTTGGACGGGCAGTGGCTTCCCGAATGTTTTCGAACGTTGGAGAATTCCTCAACATGCCACAGGGATTAACCACATGGTATCACTTTGAGGTCACCGCGGACAGGCACGTGAAACACGCGGAAATTACAAAGTCTTCTGGAAATCTCTGGTTCGATCATGCCGTTCTTCAGGCTGTCTACAAGCTTGAGGGCAATTCATTGCTGGCTTTTCCTCCCGGCTCTCAGCGCTCAGAGATATCGGCCGATATTGGAGTGAGAATGGGGGGCGAAAAAACAGGATATTTGAGATTCGGCGATGTTGAATACCACGAAGTCTCCCCCGCTAGCAGCGCAACAGAAGCCTCCAACGCTCCCGGAAAATCAAAATCCACCACCCGAAAAAAACACCACGAAACTGCTGCAGATAATAACTTCTAATAACAGATGAACGGGGCAGGTCGACATTATCGGTTGCTGTCATTAACCGCAACCGACTTTACCCTTCTACTGTCTGGTTTTACTCCACCTTAAATAAAGACGTTGTGGATGAGGGCTTGCGCTAAAAGCAAAGCCGAGAACAGACGCTACCAGCGCTTGCTGAGCTGGTAGACCTCTCATCGAGTCAATCGGTTTCCTTTGTGTTTATTGCGGTGGCGGTGCAGACACCAGAGCCGTTGCAGCAACAGCCAGTTCTCCAATAGACATCATCCCATTCGCCATGTTTTTGTAAGGTTCTTCAATAATACTGGTAATAGAGGTTGGCAATCAAAAAGATCCTGAATGGCGAAAAGCAGGCTCATCCTGCTTCTCTCGCCAAGTTATCAGAGTTACGTGACGGCATCGAGTACTTCGCTGCAGCCACTCAAACCGGCCTTGAATGGATTCACATTGGAGAAGCTATTATGGGAAACGGTCGCAGCCCGTTTGAATCGGGAAATCACATCAATAAAACGCCAGAAACGGACAAAGACCAGACGCCACTGAACACAGTCGATTTACTGCGTGAGGGACTGCGTCAAGGACGCACCGCCGAGGTAAACCCAGCTGGTGGTTCGACCGACCTACCGATTGGGGGCGTGGTAATTTTCGGAGATCGAAAAGCAACAGAAGAGCAAATGGTAATGCAACTGGCACAAGCAAGTCTCAACAAGCCACAAGCCACAAGGGAAACTGTCGATCAGGCACTACCCGCTGACCGTGGTGCACTAAGGGAATACGGAAGCGATGCTGCCGCCATTAGCGCAGGCTTCCTCACCAAATACGGAGTTCAAAGAATGCTCACCAAAGCTCCCGGCTGGGGAAAACTAGCAGGAATCGGGCTTGGGCTCGGCACAGCGGGACTAACCAAAGACGTCGTCAATAATGGAGAGATCGGATCGAGCTCCGACTGGTTGCGTGGTAGTGCTGTCTTTGGAGGCAGCATGCTGGCAGCTCGTGGACTATCATCGATGAGGGGATCAAACAAAGTATTGGGTGAAGCCACCACTACTAGTATCGAAAACCGTTTCGGAGTGCAAGGACTGAACAGCCGCACATCTGGTGCTTCACACTGGCTGCCACATGAGCACTCGGGGGGAAGACCGGGCTGGATGTACTATGAGGAGGCCAAGGGGTGGGCTTGGCGCTCTGCCCGATGAGCTGGTCGATACCTGCACGGATTACGATTTTTTTGTGTTCCATACTTCAGATCTTATGAAGTTGCGTACCTGCTCTTTATGCGCCGAAGAAAAGCTAATTTGGCAACGTTCATCACCCAATGAAATATTCAACAGCAACTCGTCGGAACTGTGAGTGTCAATGTTCCGCAAAAGCACGAGCAAATTATCGGGAGTGGAGACTTTACCGTAAAGCAGCCGGGCTGAGCACATCGCACACACCGAAACAACGTTGCCCGACATGTCTACTTCTTGTCCCTTCTTTCCGGAAACAATGTAAACAGCTTCAAAGAATGGTTCGCCTTGAAGAGTTGGGAATCCCGCGACGGAACATATCTGGCAGGTACCACCATATTGTTCCAGCAAAAACGGCCTGGTGATTGATTCCTTTTTTGGACTGCTTCTTGGAACAGGCGTGCGAAAGAAACTTTCACTGGACTTAGAACCTTTTGCTCGACTAGCAGTTGCCTTGGGTGGAATGACCGGGACAGGGTCCGGACTTGGACTTAGTAAATCGTGCTCGACGCCCTCTACCTTACCCATCAGCTCAGAAATCTTTTCAGGATTGAGCCGCACAAAATCTAGAATGTTCGCTGGAATTCCGGTTTCTTTTGAAAGGAGCCCGAGAACTACATCTTTCATTTCTAATAGATTTGCTAGTTTCTTGTTTCGAACAAACTCATGCGGTAGTTCATTAACCGAAATATCCGCCGCACAATTGAATTTAAATCTGGCATCCGGTAACCAGACTTCTCGTTGAAGAATCTTGAGCCACTTTGGTTTGGCCTTATCGATAGTAATTCTTGCTCTAAAATCGCGCGGAACTTCCGCTCTTGGAGGGTCTTGATTCTCAGTCATATCGCTGAGCAGCTTCCACAGTATCCGAGCACAGTTAAGTTTCTGCTCCTGAGATTCATCTCTAAGCCTCTGCATGAACTCTTCCAAACCTTTGAGTTCATAGTCTGTCGGCTTGCCGCGCAATCTGTCATCCGGCTCTATGTGGCGGAGCTCCTCAATAGTGAGTGCATGCTTTTCGGTTCTCACAAATGCGGGAAATTGCAGCAAACCCAGCGGCTGCAAGTATGGCAGTAGTCCCTGAGCCTCCGACGGGAGATCCGGGAACCAGACATTTGAAGCTGTCTTGAAAAAATTGACCAGGCGATCGGCAGGGTTATATAGGTCTTGCGGGCGCAATAGCTTGGTACTTTTTTCTTGAGAATGCCTGCCTCGCAAGAAAGGAATGGTGCGCAATTTCGATTCCAGGAGAATCGTCTGACTGCGATCTGCTTGCTGAAACGCAAACATAATCTGACGCAGCATTTGCACGTAAACCTCTTCCTCCGGAAGTGCGTCGCCACTAGCCTGGAGCTGCGGTATTATTTTTGTAAGAGTGTCGTGAACATCGTCCGGTTCGGTAATACCCATTTGCTGTAAAAACGCACGAGCTTCTCCATTCTTAATCAACGTAGCTTTGACAAAAGGCAGTCCCGTCACTCCCTTCATCGGGAAGTATGCATTTAATTTGCCTGAATCAGAAATCGGAACCACATGAGATCCATCTTCAAGCCGCACAATTGCGATGGATCTCAGCTTCCTTATAATAGACGGTTGCTGCTTTTGGCAAAACGCATAAAAACGAACGATCCACTCATCCGGCTGCCGGGTAAGATACCGCTCGTCTAGAACATTTGTCACTTCTTCAACTGTTATCTTGCGAATTCCCAGCTCAGTTTCCAGGTATTGAGAAAGCTCTTGCTTGTCTGCAATAGAGGGTGCAAGCCAGTCCGCCGCGGTCTCCATTCGAAACAACGAAGCGATCTCCTCCGGACCAAACAGGTTTCTAATTTCCGTTGTTCCCGGTATCACCACAGAACGTGCAGCAGCGTGGGAGCCAGAGAGTGTGGGCAGTATTTCTTCGTCCAACAGAACTCGTCGGGTTCCCTCAAAGACAGTGCGAAATATATCGCCCTTCGGAAAGTCTCGTTGCGACAATGCTAGAGTTCGCAAGGTATTACCGGTGATCAGTTTCTCTTTCTTGAACTGCAACAACGCCATCTTAAGCAGCTCGGTGGAGGCTTTGACTATTTCCTGGTTTCTTTCGTTATTATTGTTATCGAGGTTGTCTCGGGCTGGCGTAGTATAGAAAGGTCCGTTGATCAAGTACCCCACTGATACTTTCTTGTGAGTCGAAAAACAAACATGCAGAAAAGACGGATCCACCGATTCCATGTCTGGTTTGCTCAAATTACCGGACTCTTGAAGAAATGCCAGATCAACCCTCGCCGTAGATCTGATATCGTCAGGATCGACTGAACTTGAGAATACATGCCATTGCTCTGCGTAACGCCCGGCGCTGCTTAGACTGATGACCTGGTAGGTCGCCGTATGACCATTTACTAGATTGGCACCATCAACTTGATACGCTGCATCGTCAGTATTCGGTGGCTGTTGTGGTATCACTGCTGCTGAGACTAAGCGCTCAGGAGCAGCAGATAAGCCTACAGTGTCGGACATCTCGGCTGCTACTCCAAGGCGTTGACTGACAGCAGAGACTCCCTGGTTCCCGGGTGAGGCGAGGGAGGAAGAGAACGACACAGCAGAGTCTTCCACTGCGATGGAGGACAGCGGCGACGTAGTCGGCCGCATCGTAGACGGCTGAATCAGTTTTGAAGAAAGAACAGACTTTTTCAATTCACCCGATCTACTGTTCGGCAAGCGCCACGTGATCGATCTGATCGAGGTGAGAAAGATCAGGTTTCGTCGATCCAAGCTCGCCAAAGCCTGCGAGATTTCGGAAACAGCGCGGTCAGCGGGAAAATCGGGTCGGTTGAAGGGAAATATAAAGAAAGTTTTTCCTTCTTCCACGGTCTTAGGCGGAATTTCGTACGGACGCACATAGTCTTGAATACAGAATGAAAAACCGCTGGAATAAATTTCCGGACGACTTGTGTAGTTGTAAACGGACTTAAATCCGATCCCGAATTTTCCTACTTTGGAAACATCGTCGCTCTTTGTTCCTTCCGCAATTCTGCAAATGGCCTCTACATCGCGTGCATCAAAAGGTCTGCCGTTGTGCACGAAATGCAGACACTCGGCGAAGAGCCTGAAATCCACTTCCGTGGCATCTGCGTCAGCGGCATTCTGAATTAGTTCGAAGACAAAATGCGTACGCTCAGGATAAATTGAGCGCAACAGATCCAGGTGTTTGTTGCCTGTTCCGTACTCTATCTGATTTTTACTTCTAATTCTGTCTAGATCAATATCCATCCAGAGCATCCACCCGTTTCTGTCTGAAATCTCACAGGGAAAGCGGCTCTACGCCTTAGTCGCCTCTGAAATGGAGCTTGCTCCAAATTTCGGCGTAAAATCGCGACGCCTCGATACAACGCCTCAGCCACCTCGCGATTTAGCCATTGTCGTCGAAATTGCGGACAGATTCAAGGACGCTCATACCCCACCAACAGGTTTCGCCCCCATTGACTGGATCCAGCAAGCCCGCTTGGCAAGCCGCGTAGTGCCCTTTAAACGAGCCGGCAAATGCTGCATTTTGTTTATCTTTGGGCGTTCCGCCCGTGCAAGATGGGCTCAAATCTGCTTAACTAACTTTGAAACTCCCCCGAAGCATGCTGGATGCCATCTTACATAGACTTCTGAGTCCGACGCACATATCTTATCCGTGCCGTCGAAATTAGCGCCGAATGCCAGTGGTCTCAGAAAGTTCACCTGACTCAATCTGAAAAGCCGGTACATCACTGTGGAAATCATAAACATTGCAGCCTATCGATTCGTCGCCATACCGGAACCGGAGACATGGCTCGCTCCGCTAAGAGATCGCTGTAATCAGTTAGGGCTAAAAGGTAACATCATTCTGGCGCAAGAAGGAATCAACTTGTGCCTGGCAGGAATTCGCGGAAATATTTCGTTGTTTCTCGATTACCTGCAGAGCGATTCGCTCTTCGAGAATCGTTTCGATGCTCTTGAAACAAAGAATAGCGATTCCCGGACACAGCCGTTCCGCAAGATGGTCGTGCGCGTGGCCAAAGAAATAATCACCATGCGACAACCTGAAATCAGCCCCAGTCTGGGTCGTGCTCCGGCAGTCGATGCGATCACCGTGAAGCGGTGGCTCGATCAGGGTCACCAAGATAACGGGCGAGAGGTAGTAATGGTCGATACCCGCGACGACTTTGAAGCCCGATTGGGGACCTTCGAAAACTCTCAGACTTTTGAGATACAAAAGTTCAGCCAATTTCCCGAAGCTATCCGCGCCATAGCTGAAGAGCAACTGCTTCGGGACAAGACCATCGTCTCATTCTGCACCGGGGGGATTCGCTGCGAAAAGGCTGCATTGTATATGCAGCACATCGACCTCCCTCACGTCTTCCAACTAGAGGGCGGAATTTTACGCTACTTTGAACAAGTAGGCGGGGCACACTGGAAGGGAGAGTGTTTCGTCTTCGATGACCGCGTTGCAGTGGACTCGAAACTGCAGCCGACAGCAAAACGCTATCAACGGAAGGGCAACAGTACCGAATTAATCGACGACGCCGTGTAGCACGCCTCAAAACTGCGATAATTCCATTGCTTTGCTAAAACGTTCTGAGCCTCGCGACCATGCGCCTTCCCATCGGTTCGAAGACGGCCCGATCACAGAACTCAGATTCCCACTGAAAAATCGCGTCACCCTGCGATGACGAGACGTCATCCTCGAAATAACGATAAAGATAAGGAACACTCTGAAGATTGACTAACTCAAACTTCGCCTCAACGCTGGCAACTATTGCACCAAACTCGGTGACACTATGTTTGCCAACATGGTGGTCGAACCAATTACGCATAGGATCGGCCGGTATCCGGCCATCTTCCAGTGCTGGACCGTGGCCCTTAAGTGGAGAAAACGCGTGCAAAAGGGATTTTAATCCGTAGAACCATATCGCTGCGTCTAGTCTCATGCGCTCAACGGCAAAATCCTCCACTAACAGGAGCCCGTCTGGTTTGAGTAATAATTTCACCTTCTCCACAGCCGATTCAAGAGGGAGGATATGATGCAGCGAACGAGAAAACAGCACCGCATCAAACTGAAAGGGGGCTTCATATTCGAGGAAATCAAAGTTTTTCGCAGCCACGCCGGCCGAACGGGCTAATTCAATCATCTTCGAACTGCGATCGATCGCGGTCACAGTGTAGCCAGCGTTACAAAGATACTTCGCGAGAGTGCCGTCACCACATCCTGCATCCAATATACTCTGAGCTTGTTCCCCATTGATCGGAAGAACAGCTTGAACAAACTTCAGTGTTTGCTTTGCTCCGAAACGATCGCGAACACTTTCTACCGGCACGTCACTCATATCATTCACGATCTCCTGAGAAAAATTCGGGATACTTCTGCTCCATACTTTTTTCCATTTCATCAATCTCTTTCATCTGGGGGTGGCCGGGATAAAAGCGGCGCCCCAAGTCCCAACAGTCCCAGGCAAACACCGTTTCAGAGCTCGCATAGAGAGCGGCCCCTAAATCATGATAGACACCGGTTAAGTACGGATTCGATTGGAGTGCAATAACAAAGCACTTCACCGGGGAACTCTCGCCGCGGGTTTGTATATCTTTAACATTGTTCAACTGCATACTGCGGATACAATTGGCGCGACAAATATCGATAACGTACCCCTTCTTTAAATTGACGCGATCAATTTTGTCGAGTGCCGCAAGAGACTCCCGTGCTTCCGCCGCGTTGGTTGGATGCCGGACACCGAGACTGAAATAGGCACACTGAACATCCGTAATGAACAGCGGCCGCCTCGAGCTAAGGTCCACGTCCAGATCAGCACCAGTTTGCATCTTATACTCCAAAAAAGCCAACAACACGTCAAGAAAGTTTCTATCTGCCAGCGCGACATCAACAAACTTCCGCGTATTCTGTCGGCTATCTTCCGGCACAACGTATCCTGATGAATCCAACAGCTTATAGATATCGCTCAGGGGATGATCTGGCGCATGAGCTGCGCTATCACTTCTCGGAAGCACCAAGTTAACTGTCTCCTCAGTGACACCTCTCAACTTTAGAACAGTAGTGTTCGATCCTAGAATCTCTGCTACGTAGTACATGAGCACCCCGGGAGTCATCGCTTTTTTGACGATCGCCTTGCGAATATCGGGATGCAGCTGACAGTGATACAGGAAGAACCTACTCAATTGTGACGCTTCAGATACGGTCAATGCTATGGAGCTGGGCTTGAACGAACATACGACCTTGCCATCGTGCGTGAACTCACTGGTCTCCGCAAAGGAATCGAATATCTCTCGAAATGAGGAACGAGAAATGAAGTCAGGCATTCTCAAACCGAAGATACACTCTGTGAAGAAGGGGTCAAGGCCCTCATCACCTTTTCCCACCCCAGCCGTACTGAGCAACTCTCTCAGCATCGCACGATTCTTCAGTTCAGGAATTCGGAAACCGAGATCAGCAAATAGTGATGTTTCACTAAAGGAACCATCCGTAATATTAATCCTGTACGTTTTCTTCTCTTTGAAATCAAACAGCTTACGAATTTTCCCATCTTCAATCGTCAGTACATCGGGTCCCAGACCAATCTTCAGCGTCCTCACTTCATATGTCTTTTTCGCAGTGGAAGATTTCGAATCCCCTTGCCCTTTATTATCCCTTAGCTCTGTGCGACTCTCCAATTCCCTTTTGTGATGTTGACCGTGTCGCCCATTTTGCCGGTGATCGTTTCCTGCTCGACTCCCACTTTGTCTTTGATTAACGTGCTCTTGATCGCTTGATCGATCTTGCTCGCGTCCCGGGAGTCTGGTGTCTTCTTGGTCTTGCTCTCTTTGTCGATCTCGATCAGGCCGTTTCTTCGAATTTCTTTCCCGTTGCTTATCGCTGCCCCGTTTTAAGACTGAAGGGACTTGTCGGTTGCCAGGGTTGCTCCGACTCTTCGGATCTCCACCGCCAGACTGCTCCGACCGCTTTTTCAGGATCGCCTGGGATTGAGGAGATTGGTCTTGCTCCGATTGGTCCTGCACCGGTTCGCCTTCAGTAAACCCGTCGATGGCACTCTTCTCTCCTGACCGAGAGACTTCGCTGGATTCCTCGAAGGTTATAACTGTCGACAGAGCCGGAGTGACGGCGATGGCGGTGAGCACAACAAAAACCAGACAAAAGACTGACTCATATTTGCGTTGACGCGGATTCATAATGGGCATCCACTGCTAAGTCCCGAGGAGTTTGTTTTCTTTGTGCCCCTGCAGCACAGGAAGTCGCGCAAGCTGAAATGTTACTTGGTCGCCCTTTCAGAGTCTGAAATTCCCGTGAGCAACAGGGTAGGTGCACACCTGATATGTTTTCAGCCCAAAAATATAACAGCATTGGACTATTCATCGCTTGACTATATTACAAGTGCCATAAATCGGAGAGAAAAATATCGCCCATGGCATCGTCAAGCGGCAGGCATTGCCAGTAAGCCGGTTTGCCTGCAATTCGTTCGCAGGCGCACTAAATACCATCCTTGCTATTGTAAAGTGCAGCAAACTTGCCGGCACCTTACGATACATCGAAATATGCCACCTTTGACATCATCAAGTGTCAAGACGCTTCGCTCAGAATGTGATTGCCTCATTCTCCCGGAAACATGCGACCTTTAAGATCGTCAGGTGTTCATACACTACACTCAGCGGATGATAGCCGCGCTCCCTCAGACCGGCCAACGGGTTGGTTGCCAGGTATTCGTAACAAGATGACCGGAGAACAAGGTAAGCTACACGATTGTCGCTAATGTCCATCACAGAAACAATCATGATTAAAGACTACGGGAACTCAAGGACGGGTACTTATGTAAGCGGTTGCATTGAGAGAATTTCACTATCACGCGGCAGGGGTGATCAGCGTACCGGCGTGACTAAACAGTGGAAGGATCTAACTGTTCTCACAAGCACGTGCGTGTGCCTAGTCCTCCAACTGCTGTCACAACAGCAATGCATTGCAAAGGACAGAGGACAAGGTGAAGCGGAGAACGATTTGCTCCGTTGTGAATCAACAGGCCCCAAAGGAACCGGAGACCGAGTAACGTTTCGGCAATCTGGAGATGCTCTGCACATCGTTGTAACCTGTCGTCGAGGGATAGGTGGTGCCAAACTCTTCCGCAACAAGGGCCAATTGCCGGCCAAGATAATAGTAGAGCTGCACCACTTTCGCAGTTTGGAATGTTTCTCACTATCGAGCGGGCACAAACGAATTGAAACATCGCTCAAGACTGCACCTGCCACCCGGGGCAGAGAGTCCGCAAGAGAAGACGGCGAACAAGAACACCCGCTGCAAGCGCGCATAGAGATTGCGCAAAAACGCGATAAGATTGTGGTGACGGTTCCGCTGAAGGACTTCAAATGGAATGTGAATGAAGCTCTCATCAGCTGGATAGATGCATACAGGTAGCAACCGCATCAGCGCAACTGCTGGCTGAAGAGAAAGAAAAGCTCGGTAGTGCATTCAGAATTGACCAGTACTTGCTGGATCTTCCTCATCTCCGGTCTTGTCGCGGTTGTGTACCTTGTTGTCGCCTGGTACCTACAACAATGAACAGACCGAACAGACGTTATGCGCAGACCAAATAGAAGATTCGAATGTCCGAAAGAACTTAACAAAAAGGGAACCTCTCGAAAGTTCAATTACGAAGACTTTCAGCACAGCCCAAAAGCCCTACAGCATCTCCTTTTCAGGATTCCACTCACGAATTCCTCATACAAAAAAGGTAAGTTTAGAATAGAAATTATTCGAGGGACAAGTTCATGAATACTCAATCAAACGAAAATCAACTCAGCTTGGAGAGCAAATTGATCAAGCGTTGGTTTTCCAAGAGAAGGATTTCGCACAATAGGCTTGCTCACCGACGAGCCCTTTATCACTGGTTCAGTAAAGGAAGCCTTTGCGATCTTGGCCTGGAACAATCTCCGCACAACAATGTTCGCACACGTGTGATACCAAGTTTGAATGTGCAATTCAGAACCATCTCTATGCTTCGTTTTCTCGAAGATGCAGAATCTGTTTGGATTGCTTCCAGGTCTGCTGCGGCTCAGGTTGATAGGGGAGAGGAGGAGCTTCATGCAGAAAATGTAGGACTGGCAAAGACACCCTCGTACCAACTGGAAGTAGGCTGCGAGCCAGCGGAAGGCAACGAAAATTGCGTCAAACTGCCGAACAACTCAGGAGTACTCCTGGCGCATTAACTCTCGAACTCTATATTCATAAAAGTCCCCGGGAAAAATTGGAACTGGTCCGCCGCTACCCAAAACAACCGACGACACCGCCAATCCACGAAAACAAACTGTAACTAAATGCTGTCGCAGACTCACCTTCGCGACAGCATTAACGCAATTATGCTG
>JAKFUT010000423.1 GCA_021732565.1 Candidatus Obscuribacterales bacterium | reverse complement strand
AGCCTTTCGGGAATCTGCACGTGTACTCCTCCTGGTTAACTGCTTAAGCTAGTTTACCAATACCCCGCAGTACTTCGCCTGTAACCAATCTGGTGCTATCGGAAATGCGGCGGACAGGACAAGTGATTCTTTCCATCGATCTCTCCGTCCCGAATGGGCTTCCACCAGCCTGTTCCCGGCAGCCACTCATGAATTCACCGCATCCATTTATGTGAGAAAGTATGTGGAGAGATGTCTGAACGTCTGCTTTGCCAAGCTATAGCAAACCCTTGGCACCATTGCGCGCCAGATTATCTGCCAGCCGCACAAGATAGGGAATGCGTGCATCACCGTGCATGTTTGCAACTAACATGACGGCCTCATTCTCATCAAGGCCTGCTGCAGTTACATAAAGCGGACGTTTGCTTATTCCTCTATGAACAGGCAAGGCAAAGCTCGATCCTCGATAGGCAGTTTTAGCGATACCAATCACTGGAATAATTCCCCCCAGCTCGTTGAACAGGCGCGCACCGAGCCCGGGAGTACCAATATTGTCCAACCACACATAACTGTCCACCACCAGTGCCTCAATGCCACTGCCAGCCAAACTGATCACGGATAAGAGGGGAGGCAGTTCTCTTTTGTAGAACTGGCCGGGCTCATACTCCGCACAGCCGGCATATCTAGCAATATGAGTATGACTGGCAACGGCAGCAGTCCAATCGTCAGCTGCAACAAGGGCTGCAAATGCAACATCATCTTGATACTGCACATCTACAACAGCAATCTTCACAAAGTACCTCCTTTCCGACAGCTTTTCCAAGCGAAGCCATTTCAAGGCTGAATAAGGGTTTCGGCAGTTTTCAGGATGACACGGCTCTAACTCTGGTCTCCTTGAAACATGTTAGGGTAACCGTGGTTCGTCGTGAGGCTCAATAGTGAACTCGACTCTGGCAAACGTGGTTGATCACCCCCCCGAGGGAAGGCTCGACGAGGCACGGCAAAGCGAGACTGCTCAGGGCCCTTCCGCTCACAATCGCGCATTCAAATGGCCTGGCATATGGCATGGCGTGGGCGTATTTGCAATTAGTTTATCAATTGCGTTGCTGTTCCAGCAGTTGGCGGAGCCACCCAGGCGAGCACTTTGTTTTGATGCCCGGCAATATTTGTCTAACACTCAACATATTTGTGATTTCGTCCTCTCTGTTTTGCACGGTCAACCGACCCTTGAGCTGGTAACAAACAGGCCATTTGTTGAGGCAATACTCACCGACGGTCCTGTTTTTCCAGGATTTTTCGCTGGTATTTTCGCCCTGGCGGGACATTCGCCTTCCATAAATGAGTGGCGAACAATTCAGTGTATTCAATCAGTATTGCACGCGCTTTCTGCTTCAATGGTATTCCTGCTCAGCTTTCGTTTCACGGGAAACCTGAGAATTGGAACGCTCTCGGGTCTCTTGTGGGGGGCGTATCCCGCAGCGGTATTCTGGTCTGCAGTTTACTATACCGAAACCACCGTCGTATTTTTTCTGCTTCTTTTTCTGGTTTTATTCTCGCAGAAAGTGCACCACTTTCGTTCTAGTTTCTGCAGTGCCGTAGCGGCGGGAGCGATTATTCTGCTGAAGCCGGCCCTGGTACCGGCCGCGGTGCTCAGCTGTCTGAGCCTCTGCGGTACACGAAAGACCTTCTTCGCAGTGGCTCTCGGTCTGATTTTAACTGTCGCACCATGGGCCGTTTATACCAAATTTACCACGGGCCAAGCACGTTTCACTGCATATAGAAACCCCTCGTTCAACCTGGCCATGGGAGCTGACAGTGAAGTAGACGGCTGCTATGTCTGGCCGGGTACACCGCTTACTACCATGTTCGCCCAAGACGAGTGCGCCATCGCATTTCCTCTTGCTCAATGGCAGTTTCGCACGGCGGAATGCCTTCGAATGTCGGCTCGAAAATTATCGTGTCTCTTGGGCTCCGAGTCTAACGATTTGCGCCAGAGCTACTTTGGAATTGAACCGGTATGGCTGAACTGGCCTCACCGACTCCTCATAGTATCTGGTTTCGCGGGTTTCATGTGGTTCATCTTCGGGGGGTTCACCAGGCTGGATCGGTGGCGCAAGAGAGTCGGGTTTTCCCTGGCAATTTTCATTGCAGGACACCTGACATACGTGCTCTTCACCCCAACAGCACGCTACGGATTTACGGCGATGCCTCTGCTTTGCATATTTGCAGGATATGCGTTGCATTGCTTGGCTAACAAAAATTTGCTCCCGCGGCGCAGGGGGCTGATACTGGCGGCGGTGGCACTAACTGCATGGTCTGTTCTGTTGTTTTTTGGAGAGACCTGGGCAAGACGAAATGAGCCTACCGAGCAGGCGCATCAATTATTGCTCGGCGAAACGGCTCTGAAAGAAATTGATCTGGCCAACACGCAGATACCGCAAAACATTGAACAAGTCTTGTTGCTAATAGATGGGAACGACGGAGTCAACAGCGCCGAAGTTTCCATCAACGGCACCGTGCTTAACGACCATCCGGCTCATCTTCGCAAGTTCAGTTCACGGGTTTACGATCGCTGCTGGGATCTTAGATCACTGGGCTATCCCATGGGAATCTTGCAGGATCAATTTCGCCAGTGGAAAGCCGTACCGGTGGCTCCGTCGCTAATCCACTGGCATGGAAAGAACACAGTGACTGTTAGCAGCAAGGTTGGATCGTGCACGATCTATAGCAATCAAGATCCCTTGTCGCGCCAGATTCTGTCGCCTGATTATTGTTCGGTAAATAACGTGTCAAACTCACCAGATAGCGTGGATCCAAGAATTGTGAGTCAGACTCCCTCTGCGCGAGTCCATCAAGCGTCAATGATCCACAAAGCTCCGTCTGCGAATCTCACTGACACAAAAGATTCACTGAGAATTGCATTTTGCGTTCAGTTCTCACCATCCATGTCTGCCGCAATTGCACCTGCGGGGGCAATCAAGGGTGCCTCAACTTCACTTGCCCCGGCTGATTCCACGACACCATTCGAGTATGAATTTCGCCCGTCTGACTTCGACTTATTCATGCAAGACAAATCAATTCATGGAATCCGCACGAACCGACATGTGATGAGAGCGGCGCAACGAATGGGAGGATTAGTCAGCCTGCCGCCGGCTCCAACAACATCGCACATGACAGTGAAGGTCACCGGGCTGCTGAGATCACAGGGTAAGAACGGGAAAGCTGGAATCGTAGTCGCTATTCTTCCCGGACGAGGTACTTCATCCCTGACCCTGGCAGCCACACCGGATTACATTCAGGCCGACAATAACTGGAAACGGTTTGTCATTGAGGATCGCATTCCTGTGGAGCTGTTGGGCCAGGGCAAGCGGTCCCTTTATTTTGCAGTCTATCCCGGTCCCTGGTTAGATATTTGCGGATACGGTCCGGGAAAGAAGATGAGCGACATCCAATTGAAAGAGATAAGGGCTCGAATCTCTTATGAATCGTATCGAGATCTCTCGCACGACCGCTCCATTTTTTATTGATGCTATCTGCCACGCGGGTTGCGACTTTTCGGATTTGAGGAGGCTTGCAATTGCAACGGCCGAATTCGTACCCGTCTTACCCTGGGCTGGTTCGCGATGGTGGTTGTGACAGAACGATTACGATGCCGGCGTATCACTGAAACCACATTCTCTATAAACGTAGCGGCTGCTGCAAATGCTACACAGACTAATGGCTAGCGCTATTATTTTTTCAAGCTTCAGCTGGTTTCCGTAGATCAGACTTTCGCACGGCATCGGATTGGGGCTTTTGAACAGGCGGTCGCGTTTCTTTTCGCCGGCAAGGAGTTCGACAATAGGAATGTCTTGCGACTCAAACATTTCCGCCTGCGTGACAGCGACCACATTAATAATGGACTCACAATCACCACTGGTGGTGATATTTGCCACTAGTGCTCCTGAGTCGCGGTGCCAAACGGCACCCCAGATACCATCATTGGAATCGGCATCACCAACATTGAACACCACACGCAGAGGCAGGCAATTGTCCCCGTCTGGAATGCACGCGTCAAAATCGAACCAATAGTATTTGCCAACCACATCGAAGTACCTGTCGCCAGCATTGGCGCTTTCAGTATGGTGCTCCGGCATATTTGGGCAGTCAACAAAGGAAGCCGTACTGCACTTTCCAAGTAACTTGAGGGAACGAACCGGCAGAAATGTTTGCTCAGACAATCCGGCCTTTTCAATTACCTGCTTTAAGAACTTCGGTAATTCCGCCTGGAGCTGGAATTCAAATGGTTCAAGTTCGTTGAGGCAGCGTGGCCACATGTCTCTCATTTCCTCCTTCGCCGCCCGTAAGAATAGCACCATCGTACAGCTTCCAGCTTTCTTTTGGCAGATGCCACCGGAAGATTGAGCACTTCGCTCTTAATGGACGAAAGCTCTTCAAATCCAGGAATTTATCGATCGCATTTCTGCTCCCTGGCTCTTACTCATTAGTATCGATCGTTTGCAAGCTCTTTGACCAGAATTCATCTAAGCCCGCAAAGGTTTTTGACTGTCAAAATTCGGACGAAACGTCCAAGCTGCTCACCGGGCAATCCCGGTTGGCTCCAGACCCGCAAGAAGCGGCACCTTGATATAGTCAAGCGCGAAACGCCGGGGGCAAACAGCTCAGTGCAGTGATTGCACTGAGCTGTTTGTTCTCAGGGCTGAGGATCGCGCTGTGTTGTTGCCGGCGTGGATCAAAGATTGACCCAATCATTTTCCATGTGTGCAAACGTGTATCCCCCGGCAACAGTACTACTAGCGAAACATTATTTGGTTCTGCTGAGCGAAATCAGCATGCCCCTGGATGGAACTACCCTTGATGTCTCAAAAGGCTAGCTTATCCTCATTTGTCCGAGGGCACCGCCGGAGAGCGTGAGGAACGTCAAGCGGTAGGCTTTTAGTTGGAATGCTGGTGGCAGGAAGCAGCCCGCGCAGTGTCTTTCCACACAGGCTGCCGCTTCTCCAGAAAGGCACGCATTCCTTCCCTGGCATCCTCGGTCATGGCATTTTCTACCATCACCTTTTGCGCCACCGCGTACGCCTGCGGATAGTCCAATGGCAACTGCCGGTAGAAAGCTTCCTTTCCCAGGCACATGGTTGACGCGCTGGCAGTGGCGATTTGCCTGGCGAGCAACATGGTCGCGTCGCTAAGCTGTTCCGGCGGAACCACCCTGTTCACAAGGCCATTTCGCTCTGCCTCCGAAGCGGTGATTGGTTCTCCTGTGAGAAGCATTTCCATGGCTTTTTTCGGGGGCACTGTCCTGCTAAGCGCAACGGCAGGCGTTGTACAGAAGAGCCCAATTTTTACACCCGGTGTGGCGAATGTTGCATTGGTCGAAGCCACCACCAGATCACAGCTTGCAACAAGCTGGCAGCCGGCGGCGGTTGCCACCCCGTGCACCTGTGCAATGACTGGCTGAGGCAGCTTTCTCAAACTTTCCATTACCTCACTGCACAAAGAGAAGATGGAAACAAAATCCTGTTTGGTTGCAATCGACATTTCTTTAAGATCATGTCCTGCACTATAGGCGGTTCCGTTGGCAGCGAGAATGACGACTTTGACAGATCTGTCTGCAGCTACTTCGCCTAAGGCCTTCTTCAGTGCCTCCAGCATTGCCAGAGAAAGCGCGTTGCGTTTCTCCGGATGATTGAGAGTTAGAGTTGCCACACCGTCATCCACACTTGAAAGCACAAATGATTTGTCCATATGTCCGCTCCTGACTGTTGGTCTGATTCACTGATGCCACAAGAAAGGAAGGCTCCGTTTTTACGGAGCCTTCCTGAAATCAAATAGTTCGATCAATCGTACGCATGACTCAGCGCTCCGTCGCCTGGTCCACGCTAGCCACTTGTTTCCCGCCTGAGCGGGAAACAAGTCTCAAACAATTACGGGCTGGTGAAGCTGCCTTCGCCAATAGGAGGATAAATATCCTCTTCCGTAACTTCTTCATCAGGCAAAGATGCGTGGCCGGGGAAGCCGGTGCCAGCTGGAATCAAACGCCCGATAATGACGTTCTCTTTCAAGCCCCGCAACCAGTCTTTCTTTCCTTCTACAGCAGCTTCGGTCAGGATTCTGGTGGTTTCCTGGAATGATGCAGCAGAAATGAAGCTCTCGGTATTCAAACTTGCTTTGGTGATACCAAGCAAGACCGATTGATACGCAGCTTCGCGGGTGCCCGTGTCCCGAGCCTTTTTATTCTCGTGCTCAGCGGCGTATCGCTCCAACAATTCGCCAGGCAGAAGAATGGTATCACCAGGCTCGTCTACACGAACCTTGCGAGTCATCTGTCTCACGATTACTTCAATGTGTTTGTCGGCAATATCCACACCTTGTGAGCGATATACCGCTTGAACCTCGTCCACCAGATACTTCTGCGAAGCTTCAATACCGAGCAGACGAACGATATCGTGCGGGTTAGGAGGACCATCGGTGAGAGCCTTACCGATCGGAATATCTTCACTATCTTCAACAATGATGTTGAGACCGGCAGGAATCATGATCTCTTCTTCGATGCCCTCACCGTACACAATGTACAAGCGAGTGTTGTCATCTTCAGTGGTCAGACGAGCGCGGCCCCCCTTCTCAGCCAGTACCGCATTTTCTTTCGGTTTACGAGCTTCAAGCAGTTCTTCAACTCGAGGAAGACCCTGAACGATGTCTCCCGTTTTCTGACGTTCGAATATGAGTGTTGCCAGCAAGTCTCCTCGCTGCACGAGATTTCCGTCATCGCACTGCAGCTGTGTACCGGCAGCAATCAGGTATGGCCGGCCGCGTCGTACTGTGACGTCGCTGCCATCAACCTTGGTTACTTGTCCGGAATACATGCCTTCAGTTTGCTTAGACAAAGGGTCATTGGAACGAACGAGATCGTTCTCTTTAACAGTTGGTGTGCCCTTCACCTTCTGGGTGAACTGCTGCGCTTCGGTAATGAGTAGCAAGCGGCGTTCATCATTCTTAGACAATTGCACTCGGGCGGTGCTCTTTGTGAGCACTTGCGTGGTGGCTACGGCGGCGCCTGCATCGATAACCATTCCGGGCTCTACAGCCAGTAAGGTTACGTTGAGATCGCTGTCGCGACGAAGCAGAATGTTTTCTTGCACAACAATGTTTAGATCTTCTTCGCCGATTTCCACAGTGCCCTTGAGCTGAGCCAGCTGCCCCATCAATTGAAGCACAAGGCTGGTTCTGGTCAGTTGGGCGCCCTGGAGGTTACGCACTTTTTCGCGATCGCGGAAAAGCAACTGCGTTACCGGTCGCAAGCCGATCTTTTCATCGGAACTCTTGCCCTTGAACTTAACTTCTCTGGGCTCAATGAAGAACTCCTGCACCGGTCTTACCAGCACCAGGGTGGTTCCATCTTCCTTCTCCATCAAAGACACCATGCGGCGCTCTTCAAATTTGATGTTTGGAAGCACTTCGGTACCAGCCTCGAGAATTTCACCTTCTCGTACCTTCAAGTCATCAATGTTTTCCAGAGGATATACATCGGCTGGTCGGACGATAACTTCGTGAACGATGTCATTATCGGCGACTATCTCAACGATACCGTCCATGTGGGCGAAGACATCTTTAACGACTTCCTGTCCGGAAGTTACCATTTCACCGGTTTCGGCCATCTTTAAACTGGCGTCTTTCGAAATGAAGTGGGTCTCTTCCGGAACGAAAAGAACCTTACCGGGCTTGGTGACAACACGGCGATCGTCGGTTTCGACACCGTCATAAATGATCTCACCGCCGGTGGTGACAGAGTTGATTCCGTCATCGACTAATTCTGCAATGATCTTGCCGTTTTCGACGAATTCGTCGTTCACGACCTTGATCGTATATGCTTCCTTGGTCTTCGGTACTTTCCACGAGGTTCCCTGCTTGGTCGCCTCGAGCTTTGCATTGTTGCCGGCACCAACCGATGCGATGACAACGTTGATTTCCTTACCTTTTACAAGGCGCTTCAGGATCTTCTTCCCTTGCTTGACCTCTTCGGTTTCCAGATCAGGTCCAAATCGCACTTCCCCGCCGTGTTCGGTGGTGATGGTGATTTCAGCTAGCACATCGTTAGAGGCTACGTCCTGACCATCCTTCACTACAACATGAGCACCGGAAGGCAGGTTATACACGTCACCTTCAAGAACCCAGATGATACCGCTTCGGTTCGAGGTACGAGAAATATTGCCTTGACGATCGCGCTTTTCATCGGCTTGGAAGCCGTGGAAGCCGATTCGCCCCGAAATATTAGCGGTAATATCTTTGCTCGCTTTTTCTGTAAGAGCCTTCTTCGAGCCCGGTGGATCGTACTCGGCAAGTACTCTTCCCTGATCGACTTCAGCACCGTTAGCAACATACAGAAGGGTACCGGCGGGCACGTTGACCGAGGCTTCCTTCTTACCGGAAATATTGATCACACCGTCTCTGGTGGTTTGCTCCACCACGTCACCGTAATTGGTGCGGAACTGACGGCCGGCAATCTTGAATGACACGGTACCGGCAATTGGAGCCTTAACTTGAGTACGACCGGCTCCACCGGCCACGGCTCCACCAGTGTGGAACGTTCTCATGGTGAGCTGTGTTCCAGGTTCACCAATTGACTGAGCGGCAATAATACCGATGGCTTCCCCGATGTCGACTACTTTATTGGTGGTGAGAGAATAACCGTAGCACTTCTGGCAAACGCCCCACTGGCTCTCGCACTGAAGCGGCGAGCGCACGCGGAACTTCTTGAACGCTTTGGCCAGTTTCTTGGCGGCAACGCGATCTACTGCGTGCTTCTTGGTGTGAATTACTTCGCCCGTATCTTCAACGATTGCATCTTCGGAAAGATAACGGCCGGACAGTCTGTCTTCCAGACCGACGATAGTCTTATCGCCTTCGGCAATCGGCGCCATGATGATGCCGCGATATGTCCCGCAGTCGAGATCCCGAACGATAACGTCCTGAGCAACGTCTACAAGACGGCGTGTGAGGTATCCGGAGTCGGCTGTTTTGAGGGCCGTGTCTACCAGACCTTTTCTAGCGCCGTAACTGGAGATGATATATTCCGTAACGCTCAAGCCTTCGCGAAAGTTCGATTTAATTGGAAGGTCGATGATCTGACCTTGAGAGTCAGCCATCAAGCCCCGCATACCAACCAACTGACGAACCTGCGAGATATTACCTCTGGCGCCCGAGAACGCCATCATGTACACGGGATTGAGTCGGTTGAAGTTGTCAACCACTTCTTTCGTCAGCTTATCTGTTGTTGCAGACCAGGTGTCGATTACTTTGTTATAGCGCTCCACTTCCGTGATATCGCCACGTTCGTAACGACGTTGCGCGTCTTCGATCTCTTTCTCTGCTGAAGAGATGAGTTCGCGTTTGGTCTCCGGCACATCAAGGTCGGCGATGGATATAGTTACGCCAGCTTTAGTGGCGAATTTGAAACCTAAGTCCTTCAGCGAATTGGCCAGCTCCGCGGATCGAGAGGTCCCGTATTTTTCGTAGACTTCCGAAAGAAGCTTACCCAGCCTCTTCTTGTCTACGGTGTGATTAATAAATTCGAACGGTACTTTCTTCTCTGCCATAGCTCCCTCTGCTACTTATCTGAATCTTGCCCGGGCTTATGCCTCGAATCTGGTGTAATGCAGCTGCGAATTGCGCAATAGACTTTGCGCGGAATCGCAGCTGCAGGGGGGCTTTACCCGGTCGACAGAATCGCGGTTCGCACCACTTCATTAAAGATAATTCGTCCTGGAGTTGTCTCCAGCATCTGTCCGTCGACGTCGCGCACTTTAATTTTGGCGTGCAGATCAACTACACCGGCCTCATAGGCTGAACGAGCATCAGCGAGACTGACAAAACGCATTCCTGCGCCTCTGCAAAGCTTGGGATCGTCACTGCCGGTCTTGTCAATGGTGAGGTAGTAGATACCAAGAACCATGTCTTGTGTCGGAGTGATAACCGGACGCCCGGTAGCAGGCAGCAGCACGTTGTTAGCAGCAAGCATCAGCATTCGTGCTTCCGCTTGCGCCTCCACCGATAGTGGCACGTGAACAGCCATCTGGTCACCGTCAAAGTCGGCGTTGAACGCAGTACAAACCAACGGATGCAGCTGAATTGCTCGACCTTCCACCAGCACCGGCTCGAACGCTTGAATGCCGAGTCTGTGTAGTGTAGGAGCGCGGTTTAGGAGTACCGGGTGGCCTTGAATTACTTCTTCAAGAATTTCCCAGACAATCGCGGACCCGCGTTCAATTTGCTTCTTGGCAGATTTGATGTTCTGTACGATCTGGCGTTCAATCAGTTTATTGATGACAAACGGCTTGAACAACTCCAGTGCCATTTCTCTGGGCAAGCCGCATTGATGCAACTTGAGTGTCGGACCAACCACGATAACGGAACGGCCTGAGTAGTCAACCCGCTTTCCGAGGAGGTTCTGACGGAATCGCCCTTGCTTACCTTCAATGATGTTGGAAAGCGACTTGAGTGGTCTATTGTTGGGGCCAACCACGGTACGACCGCGTCGACCATTATCAATAAGGGCGTCGACGGCTTCCTGCAACATGCGCTTTTCATTTCGCACGATGATTTCAGGAGCGCCCATTTCCAGCAGTCTGGCCAGGCGATTGTTGCGGTTGATAACCCGACGATAGAGATCGTTTAAGTCTGAAGTGGCAAATCGACCACCGTCCAACTGCACCATCGGACGCAAGTCCGGGGGTGTAACGGGCAACATCTCCAGAACAACCCAGGTCGGATCTGTATTGGAACCGAGCAAAGCTTCAACTAAACGAAGGCGCTTAATGATTTTGGAGCGCTTCTGCTGCGAACCGCCGGCGGCGGCAAGTTCGTCGCGCAGTTGCCGCGACAACTCTCGCAGTCCGGGCAACTCCAACAGTTTGCCCCGATCTTCAGGGCTTTCAGGCCGTTCGTAGCCAGGTCGGGCAAGTTCAGCCAGCAGCTGCTTGATTGCCTCGGCTCCGATGCCGACGTCGAACTGCACATTGGGATCGTCTAATAGTTTTTCGTAGTCTTCTTCGGAGAGAAGCTGGTACTTATGCAGGTCTGAGCAATTGCCCGGATTGATGACGATATAAGCGTTGAAGTAAACGACCTGCTCAAGATCACGCAAAGGTAAATCGAGTAGCAAACCGATATAACTCGGAATACCTTTCAGAAACCAGATATGGGTGACAGGCGATGCCAGACGAATGTGCCCCATGCGATGGCGTCGCACTTTGCTATCGGTGACTTCAACACCGCATCGTTCGCAGGTGATACCGCGGTGACGCACTCGCTTATACTTGCCGCAGTAGCATTCCCAGTCCTTAGAGGGACCAAAAATCCGCTCGCAGAACAAGCCGTCTTTTTCCGGTTTGAGCGTGCGGTAGTTGATGGTTTCGGGCTTGGTTACTTCGCCGTGCGACCAGCTGAGAATGCGATCCGGTGATGCAATCCCGATCTTTATGTAGTCGAAACGATCGATACTCGTGGCCATATTACCGAAGGGACCTCCAATTGGGTGGGAATCTGCACGCGGAAATAATCCGATGTGCCGGGAAACAGGGGTAGTGGCGTCAGGTCCACGCCTGACGCACCACCACCCGGGATCTAGAAGTCGTCAGCTGGTTCGTCTTCAACTGGATCTACAAAGATGTCTTCTTCCGGAGCGACCTCAGGAGGAGCGACCACATCCGCTTCAGCTTCAACGTCTTCGTGCAAATCCTCGCGCTCGCTCAGTGCAACAGCCGAAGCGACGCCGGTTGGTCCACCAACCAGTTCACCCAGTGCTGTTTCCAGACCGATATCGCCGAACGGACTGACTCGCTTGAGACCTTTCGGTTTCGCTTCTTCAACTTCAGCCATGAGGTCGACCTCAAGTTCACCATCTTTGGTGCGCTTAGCCACCGACACATCAAGACCGATCGATTGCAATTCGCGAACGAGCACTTTGAACGACTCGGGAATTCCCGGACGCCGCAGGTTTTCGCCCTTAACGATTGATTCGTACGCCTTGGAACGACCGTTAACGTCGTCTGACTTAATGGTGAGCATCTCCTGCAATGTATATGCAGCGCCGAAGGCTTCCAGTGCCCAACATTCCATCTCTCCCAGACGTTGTCCGCCGAATTGCGCTTTACCGCCCAGAGGCTGTTGCGTAACAAGGCTGTATGGTCCAGTTGAACGTGCGTGAATTTTGTCGTCGACAAGGTGAACCAGCTTCATCATATAGATTTTGCCGACAGTCACCGGGTTGTCGAAGGAATCGCCGGAGCGCCCGTCGTACAAAACGACCTTACCGTTGTCGCCTACCCAATCCCAACCTGACACTTTCTTGCCATAGGCAATTTCTTTGTGAACGAGATTAGAGGAAGCTTCTTTCTCAAACATTTCGTCGAATGGCGGAACCTCATACCGTTGACCGGTGAGATATGCCGCCAGACCAAGCAATGTTTCGTAGGTTTGTCCAACGTTCATACGGCTGGGTACGCCCAGTGGATTGAGCACGATGTCGACCGGCGTTCCATCAGGACAGAACGGCATGTCTTCCGTCGGCAAAATCTTGGCGACAATACCTTTGTTACCGTGGCGTCCTGCGACTTTGTCTCCCACCGAAATCTTACGTTTCTGTGCGATATAAACGCGCACGACTTTGTTGGCCACCGGGGGCAGTTCGTCACCTTTCTCACGGTCGAAGACTTTTACGTCTACTACGCGACCACCTTCTCCGTGCGGAACACGCAGCGAATTGTCTCGTACGTCGCGAGCCTTTTCACCGAAAATGGCGCGAAGCAATTTTTCTTCTGGAGGGTGTTCAGATTCACCTTTAGGCGTGATTTTGCCAACCAGAATGTCGTCTGGATACACACGCGAACCGATGCGAACGATACCGCTCTCATCGAGGTGACGAAGCGATTCTTCCGAAACGTTCGGCACTTCACGAGTGATTTCTTCCGGACCCAGTTTGGTTGAACGAGCATCGATTTCCAATTTTTCAATGTGAATCGATGTCATCACATCATCAAACACCAGACGCTGACTGATTAAGATCGCATCTTCGAAGTTGTAGCCTTCCCACGGCATGAACGCTACGAGCAGATTTCTGCCCACAGCTAGTTCGCCCTGACTGGTTGCGGCACCGTCGGCGATGATTTGCCCTTTTTGGACCGCGTCGCCAGGACGCACGATTGGTCGCTGGTTCAAGCAGGTGTCCTGGTTAGATCGCTGGAATTTAGCCAGCCGATAACGCACCAGTCTTTCCTTTGTTCGAACACGAACCTCACTGGCGCTGATGTATTCAACAGTGCCCTCGACATCAGAAACCACCACCATCCCGGAGTCTCGGGCGGCGTGCTTCTCGATTCCGGTGGTTACCAGCGCTCTTTCAGTCTGCACCAGAGGCACAGCCTGACGTTGCATGTTTGAACCCATCAGTGCTCGGTTGGCGTCGTCATGTTCGATAAACGGTATGAGGGCTGTTCCGACGCTGATGATCTGAATCGGACTAACGCCGACAAAGTCTACCTGGGTTGGAGCAGTTTCCATAAACTCGGCTTTATATCGAACCGGAATTAGTTCGGTAAGGAACTTGCCTTCCGCGTCAGCAGACACGTCGCCGGGCGCAACCCGATAACGATCTTCTTCATCAGCGGTGAGGTAAACGACCTCCTGGGTGAGCAGTCCGCCGCTTACTTTTCGATAAGGCGTTTCAATAAATCCGTACTCATTCACTCTGGCATGGGTTGCCAATGATCCGATCAATCCGGCGTTAGGTCCTTCCGGCGTTTCTACCGGGCAGATTCGACCGTAGTGACTCGGGTGAATATCTCGTACCGCGAAACCGGCTCTCTCTCTTGATAGACCCCCGGGACCGAGTGCCGAGATTCTTCTTTTGTGAGTTAGTTCGGCAAGCGGATTGGTTTGGTCCATGAACTGAGACAGCTGCGACGATCCAAAGAATTCACGGATCGCAGCCACCAGGGGCTTGGTGTTGAGCAGGTTGGCAGGAGTCAGTGAATCTGCATCTTGCAGAGTCATTCTCTCTTTGACAATACGCTCTAATCGGGAAAGACCAATTCTGAACTGGTTTTGAAGCAGCTCACCCACCGAGCGAATACGACGGTTGCCCAAATGGTCGATGTCATCAACGTGACCTTCGTCATAATGCAACGCAATAAGATAATCAACCGCGGCAACGATGTCTTCGCGAGACAGGGTGCGCTGCTGCTCCGGTACCGACAGCTCCAGCTTTTTGTTCAACTTATAGCGCCCTACCTTGCCGAGGTCGTAGCGTTTGTCGTCGAAAAATCTACTGTCGAGAATGCTCTGACCACCGGCTACGGACGGCGGGTCGCCGGGACGGAGCTTGCGGTAAACTTCGATGAGAGCTTCTTCACGTGTTTTGGTTGAATCTTTGTCCAGAGTCTTGCGCAAGAAATCGCGGTGACGGAAAAGGGTCTCCATTTCCGACTCGGTATAGCCCAGCGCTCGTATAAGAGTAGATGCAAGAAGTTTTCTATTTTTGTCAATTTTGACATAGATAACATCGTTGACATCGGTTTCAAACTTCAGCCATGCGCCTCGGTTTGGAATGAGCGTTGCGCTGAACGTACGTTTACCGTTTTGATCAACTTCACGTTTGTAATATATGCCAGGACTGCGAACAATCTGGCTAACGATAACCCGCTCGGCGCCGTTAATAATGAACGTACCGCGGTCCGTCATCATCGGTATATCGCCGACATATATTTCTTGTTCTTTTATTTCACCGATTTCTCGGTTGACCAGACGCATTTGAATGCGCAGCTTTTTCGTATAGCTGGCATCCATAGACCTTGCATCTTCCGGAGTCTTCGGCTTATTTGGCTCCGTGTGGTCTTCAAATGTGTAACTCGGCAGAAAGTGCAACTCGAGCCTGCCCGTGTAATCTTTAATCGGGCTAAATGCACGCAGTTCTTCCCCCAGGCCCTCTTCACGGAACCACTGGAAGGATGCTTTCTGTATCTCGGCTAAATCGGGAAGGTTGGCAAATCTTGAGCCACCAACGCCGAAAAGACTGACGCGGTCAGGAACTTGTAGAGCCATTGACTACCTCTAAAAACGCTTTTTCGCCAGCAAGGGAGCGCATTCTATATTTCGACGAATGAGGAACTATCGTAGCACCAGGGGTTTCTGTCAATAATCAAATCTTTAGTTATTCGGGCTCTCTCGAGCAAGATTCAAACTTAAACGTATCTCATCTTCCCGAAAGGCACATTAAAGCAGGGGGCTTCCCCGCTTAATTATCGCTAACATTGCTTCTTGCATCTTAACGAGCCCAAGCAAATTCCCGCAAGAATGATAAGTCCTGCTGTCCCTTAGTGAACTCTCCCGACGAGACTGCTGAAATTAGGTTCGTGTGTTTAGCAGACCAGACATTCTTCTAGGCGTCGGTAGGGGCGTGTGAAAGGTTTTTTTCGGCTAGAGAAATTATACGGATGAGAAAGCGATCGTGTGGACGTTACAAATATATTTCGTGAAAAATTAGAGCGGTGTCATTTTTTTGTTCGGCAAAGCTCGCATTGCAAGAGAGTGAAAAGTAAAAAGTAGATAGGCAGTTATGAGCAGTCGTCCGGAGCTTAATCGCGGTCAATGTGATTAAATAGCATTTCCTGGGGATGGAGCACTGCTGGTGTGGTGCACGGTCTTCAAAACCGCTGTGGGGCAGGTAAACGCTGTCCCGGGTAGGTTCGATTCCTACGCGTCCCCGGAATCTTTTGTAGAGGACTGTCGACCATAGCGTCGTCCGCGGTGCGGACCATTACGCTATATCTTTGTAGCTAACGTGACTTGCAGCACGGATGAAAACTCGTCCTAATCGAGGTGCACCAGTGGTTGATTTCTTTCTGCCGCGAGCAAGACAGGGAAGACGGGTCTGTTCGGCAATCTATATGATGTTGCGCCCCATGCAATTCACCTCCCTGCAACCCTGCCGAAAAGCGCCTGAACTTAGAACTAAAGGCTTAGCAAATGACAATCCTGGTGGCAGTAAAGAAAAACGGACGTGTCTTTCTCGGGGCAGATCGCATGACTACCTTCGGAAACTCCCAGTATTTCACCAACCTGGTAAACGGGTCAAAAATCACACAACTCAAAAACGCTTATCTGGCAAAAAGCGGTTACACCCTGCTAGACAATATTCTCGAGCATCTTCACGTTACCAACCACAAGATAATTGATAACCCTTTCTTGACCCGTACGGATGTTTTCCAATTTTTTCTTGAACTGTACGGTGAACTAAAGAAGCAGTACACACACGTTGAAAAGAGTAAGGAAACCTACGCCGGTATCTACAACACATATCTGATCGCGACGGGCACCAGCATTTTTGGCGTTTCGAATAATCTGACAGTCACTGAGTTTCCGGCCTACGCAGCCAAAGGCGCCGGCGCGGCTTATTCGCTCGGGTGCCTCTATGCATTATATGAAACGGTGGGTAACGGAGAGGAACTCTGCCGTATGGCGTTAGAGGCGGCTTGCCATTTCAATATTCACTGCAAAGAGCCTCTTGAGATTATTGAAGTAAAGGACCTCGGGAAACCAGTCAACGCTTACAAAGATCACGGTAAGGCACTGATTACCGTGCCCGGGCTCAAAGGCACTGGCAAGTTAATAGAAGAGACAAGCCCGGCAGCCGAACGAGAAGCTGAAAAGACCAGGAAGAAGAGAAACTGAGCTAAATCACCGCGATGCCGACAGGTGGGACACTCCACCGTGCAAGAATGCGTGAGTGATGACCCGCTCGGTCCGCATCTCGTTGGAGAGAT
>JAKFUT010000074.1 GCA_021732565.1 Candidatus Obscuribacterales bacterium | reverse complement strand
GATAGTGAGGGATGCTTCCCTCACTGAGCCGAGATCCAACATACGCACCACCTCTGGTGCTCCCGGAGCGCACGCGATGGCTGCATAATGGGGGGACGTTACCCGCCCGAACGGGGCATATTCGAAGATGTCTACGAAGGCTTCATCTGGTTTCAAGCTTGAGATGACCGCATCCAGAGTAAGAGAATTGAACATGAGATCGCTGTTGGAATTTGTCTGGTGGGCCAACGCTCTTTCCACAGACTCTTTCTCAGAGGTCAGAGCATCGTTATTTTTCTTCCAGTCATCATAAGGAAGGGTACCGGCCATTTGATACCACCCCGAGATATCTGCTCGCAACTTATCGAGCTTTTCGATCAAGGTTTTTGTTGCAGAGTCCTGTGCAAGGCCTGCCAGAACTTTCTGTTGACGCAGTGACTCGACTAGGAGCCCTTTCCAGTTGAGTATTATTCCATATGAACTCTTAAGTGCAGCGCCTTCTCTGCAGGTGGAAATCAGAAGCGACAACTCGGGGGGCAGTGTCGTCGACAGAAACGCCTCTTGCTCGGCCAGCGATTGACCGGCCGGCAGTTCATTGAATACGTGTTGATTGATGATGCGTGCCGCTTTCAAGAAATCCTGGCAAGCCCCTTCCGTGTCGCCCTTCAAGTATTTGATGTCGCCGAGGCTGTCATAGAGTCGCGCAACACTGATATGCTCCGGGCCAGTGGTGTCTATCAAAATTTTCAGAGCCTTTTCCACTAGCGGCCGGCTCTGATCAAGTTTCTGTTGATCGCGATATAGCATTGCCAGGTTGTTCAGGATTACCGCCGTATCTGGATTTTTCTCGCCGTTGGTGGCCGTGCATAGTTTCAACGAGCGTTCCAGGTATGCAATTGCCTCGTCATATTTTTTGTCCGATTGAAGTTGGGTGGCCAGATTGTTTAGGCAATCGATTATCTCCACCGGATCTGCATTTTGATTGCCTTCCAATATGGCAAGCGCCTTTTCATACAACGGCCGTGAATGTCGAGCTTCGCAGCCGCTGTTATCCAATGATTGAGCCAGGCGCAAATTTGCTACGGCTTGCAAATCTTGCTTTTCGTCGCCTTCGAAGGTTTCGGCCATGGTTACCGCGCGGGTCAGAAAGGCCTTCGCGGTCTGGTAATCTCCGTTAAACGAACTCAGTTCACCGATTTCAATCAATGTATTGATTAACAGTGATTTGCTGGTAACGCCATTGGGGGCTGAGTCTAGACCTCGCAGGGCATTCTCTAGTGGCAATCTTGCTGCAGTGTAGTCTGAGGCCGCGATCAACAGTTTAGAATAGTCCATGGCTCGGCGAGCCACTTCGTTGGCATCTCCTTCCTTTACTGCAGCTTCGTAGAGAAGACGCCCGCACTCAATTGCCTGATCTATATTCTTCGACTGCAGTGCAGTTTCCATTTGTTGTTCCAGATCTGTGGCGGCAGCTGATCTGGTTTTTGATTTATTCTCGCCAAAATTTAGCGATGGCATCTTCGACGGAGAACCGCTCCCGGCTGGCACGTTCGGCGCCGCCAGCACTGTCCGTGGAAGCGCTACGATCACTACGAGAAGAACGAGCATTATTTGAGAGCGTACTCTCGAATGGTGCATTACCTATTTCCGTACAGTTGCGATTGCATACTCCGTCTGTTCCTGATTATTGGAAGCCGTCTCCTTGGGTATCGAAGAATATCTTCCTCTTGAGGCCGTGACGAGTTCCACTGCTACTGCAGTTTTTAGAATTCCTTCAAAGAGTCCATCGCGGTGAGAAATAAAATCGCGAACTCTAGCATCGCCATGAATGAGTGAGGCGATAGAAAAATCGGAGATTGCACCGTAGACACCGTTGGAAAACTTGAAGTGGCGTGCGACGCGGCGACCAATACCGTCAGCTGGATTGAGGTCATGTCGTTTTAGCGGATGTGCTGCGATCATCATCTCTTCTCCGGGGTTTAGAGATATGGACTTTTCACCGGCTGTAATGGTGATATCGCCAGGACCACTGAGTGCCCGTACACGAGTTATGCCATCTTGCTGCTCCACCGCGAACAAAGCGCCTCTGTCGGCTGTGATCTTTGCATTGTCAGTGTTGACACTGGTTATGTCCGGCGCCCGTAGCATCAGCATTCCGCTGACCAATTGAAGGGTATCCGGCCCGGTCTGTTGAAAGCGTGTGCCTTCCGACGAGTACAAGTGAAGTGTCCCGCTATTCTTGCCTGCACTATCCTTTTCTGAGAAAGTCAATCGCGGCATTTCAAAAGCAGGATTTTGCTTATGTGCAGTGCCGGCAACGTGCGACAACAATCGATTTCTTCCGCCACGTGCGGAGATTCCGAGGTTCATCGATCGGGCTGCAGGCAGTAGTTCTTCATCTAGATATCGGTCTACTGCCAGTGTCTGTTTCAGGATCTTTTTACCGCCAAAATGGGTGATGCCTCCAGAGACAGGGCTAGTTTGTCCTGTCACATCAATGAGATCATCAGACGACAAATCATCGGTTATCGTCATTACTTGTCCGGGGTTGAGCGATATGGCGGACGCGCCCTGCACATCAACGGTGCAACCCTTCTCTCCTCCGACAGACATTACCGATACTTTACCGGATTCCCCTACAGCTACTACCGCTGCCGAATTTGGAGCGATGGCTACACGATGTCCGTTGGCGATAATGGTACCGCCATCCGGTCCGGTATCCGCATGAAGCCTGCCTGCATGCAGAACCACTACGCCATTCTGATTTGTAAATGCTGTCCCTTGCGAACCCATCATAAAGTTCCCTCTACCTCCCAGATTTCCCGAGAGAATCTGGTTTGATCGGGTTATCAGAGTCATTCGAAGTTGGTCATGGGTGGTTTCAATCATCCCGGTTTCTCCCCGAGAAAATGACACGTTGCCCACTGCGCGCAAACTATTGGTATTGGGTACATTCAGTGAGCGGTCGGACCCTGTCCGGGAATTTGAGCTGGAACCTGAGTTGGATTCCGGAGAATTGGCGGCAAGATTGTGACCCTGTTCGTCCTTCTGTCCGTGGGGTGGCTTGGCTGCTCCGCCACTTCCGTCTCCTTTAACTATTGGCCCGTGGCCTGTGGCGCCACCATTGTTTGCACCGTTAGGCCCGTTAACAATCCCGCCATTACTGGCGGTGCCATCTGTGTTGGCACCATTATCCCCGTTAGCCATTCCGCCATTACCGGGTGTAGCGCCTCCGTTGTTCGGGCCGTTAGCCATTCCGCCATTACCGGGTGTAGCGCCTCCGTTGTTCGGGCCGTTAGCCATTCCGCCATTACCGGGGGTGCCTCCGTTGTTCGGGCCGTTAGCCATTCCGCCATTACCGGGAGTGGCGCCTCCGTTGTTCATGCCATTAGGCGTTCCGCCGTTTGGCAGTCCCCCGGTTCCAGCTGCGGGACCTCCCGTGCCCGGGGGGCTGAAGGCGAGGGTTCCTCCATTTGCGGGGCCTGGATTGCCACCGTTGTTAAAGAAGCCAGATCCGGCGTTGTTGATGCCGACGCCAATGTTGTGCGAGTCGGTTCCCAGAATTACTCCGCCTGTTCCACCAGGATTGAAGCTTCCGTTAGGGGTGCCACTGTTGGCCGCGGCGGAGCCGAAATTGAAATTCGGTGGCGGCGGTGGAGGCGGTAGATTTATTAGAGGATTGTTTGGATTGGGATTCGTATTGGGATTGTTCGGCGGGGGAACTAAGGGACTGGCCGAGAAAAAGCCGGTGAGCAGGGAACCGTCTGCGAAAAAACTGACGCCATTTGCAACGGGCACGGCTACCTGTAGGTCCTGGTATCCGGTGCGTAGAGGGTCGGTGCCGGTATTGATGGCGCCCGCGAAGGTCGGGATCAATATGGCGCTCTGAGCGGCGACGTTAATACCGCCGCCCTGTCCGACCTGACCGTAAGTCTTAATTACCACGCCGCTGCTGAAGTTTGAACCAATATCAACTACTCCATTATGGAGAAATCCGGCGTGTGCAGATAACTGAACGGCCCCACCGTTAAACTGCCCGAATGTGTTGATTCGGGTTCCGGGCGCAGTAATGTTTCCCCCTGCGGCGGATGGACCAAGGATTACGTAGGTTTCGTCGCCGCTTGAAGGCAAAAGGGGGGTCGGGTCAATTAGCTGGATGTCGAATCCTGCGGCGATAACAACGTTGCCTCCATTTCCGTTTGCGCTATTGTCGGCGGTAATTATGTTCAGCCCGGGCTGAATAATGACGTCTTCTCTGGCAAGAAGGACAACAGAGGCGCCGACCGTCTGGACATACGACGTCTGTGCACCTCCGACCATGAGGTTTCCACCCAGAGCCGCCAGCAAAGGATCACCGCTGAGATCGAACGTGCCGATATTGAGATCTCCGTAAAGCGATGAAATATGGGCTCCTTGGGACTTCACGTTTACCGTGCCCAGCAATGAATCAACATTGGCTGAAAGCATTCCGCTACCGCCGAACAAATTTATCTCGGGGGCGGCTAAATTTCCTCCAATAATTGTAGTTAATGCAGGCGAGCAGAACGCAGCATCGCGAACATTAATACTCCCCAGCGCTGCCGTGATGTTACCCGCGATGTTGTTAATGATCAGGTCGCGACCCGGCAGTGTCGCCAGATTTATGTTTCCTAGAGCGGAGGTGATATTGCCGGCATTGTTAATTATGCCGCTGCCGGCCAGAATGTTAGTGCCCATGGCACCAGATATGATGGCATTGGTATTGTTGATCACTCCCGCAGCCGATACTAAGTTGAGCACTCCGCTGGCTGTAATTGAACCGCTGTTAACGATCGCCCCCAGTGTGGAAGTAAGGTTGAGCCCCACCGGACCGGTTGACGTGAAGAGCGCCTGCAATGCAGTTGGGATTTGCGTTGTGATTGCTCCGTTCGATAAAACATTGACCGATTGGGCTTGTATGTTGACCGTTGACCCGCCGATGCCGTAACCGAACAGGGTGCCCGCCGTGGTCAGGTTGCCGGCTATATTCAGAGCTGATTGTTGATTGGCCACTGCAATAACATTCGACGGAATATTTAGAGTGGATAGCTGAGTTGCGATGTTTGAGACGTTGAATGTGCCGCCAGTTGCCCGACCGGCGCTGTCCAGTGTGAGGGCTTGGGCGGTTGGGCCCCCGGCCAGCACTTGGGTAAGCGCAACGAATTGAGCGGGGGTTAGATTTGTGCCACTGGTTACCGCTAGTCCCGTACCACCGTTATTAATAGTGGTGCTGGTTTGACCCTGAAGTTGTTGTGCCGTCACTGAAATTGTCGGTTTGTCCGATGCAAGATCCAGCTGCATAGGGTCTGCCATCGCGACGGTCGACATAACAAATGTCAACCCCAGCGATATGGTAAGAGCTCGCTGAACTGTTCGTTCTAAATTTGTCCGATGCATAATAAGCTGCCTTCCCCCCAAAAACCGAGAGGTGAGAAAAGAGTTGGCCCTCACCCCTTGATATGCCCCGATACGTCCCCTTGACATCGTGGCGTCCGGAAGCCTGTTAACGGAAGGAGGCTGGGATTTAGGCGGAATGTCAAAAAGTAGGAATATTAAATTTCACGAAATTGCCACTTTTGCTGAAAGACCTGGCTAATTAAAACCGGACCGCCCAATGGCAATATCTTCCGAGCATCAAAATTCCTCGGGAATCGGACTAGACTGGTCGAGGGCAGACTCAGGAAGAGGGGACTGACTTCCAGAATTACAAGACAAGCTCCAACCTCAAATCGGTGTTGGCCGGAAACAAGGCGCGGCAAAATCCCGGGGTGCACCCACAAGGAAATTCTCTTGTCAGAGAAAGTTCAGCCGCCGTGGGAGCCCGCAGCGGTCATCACCCGCCCGTACCGGCGTTCTACGTACTCGTTCAGTATTTCGATGAAGTCTTTTACCAGGGCTGGACCCGACAGCGTAGTGAAGTGTTTCCCATCCATATAGACCGGTGCGCGAGGGTCCTCACCGGAACCTGGCAGGGATATCCCGATATCGGCGTGTTTTGACTCACCGGGCCCGTTAACTATGCATCCCATAACTGCTACCTTGAGTTCCTCAAATCCGGGATAGGTTTCTTGCCATATCGGCCTTTGATCGTTGAGGTATTGCTGGATGTCCCTGGCCATCTCTTGAAACAACGTGCTGGTGGTGCGACCGCAGCCAGGGCACGCGGTCACCCTTGGCGTGAAGGAGCGCAGCCCCAGCGACTGAAGTATCTGCTGACAAACGCGGACCTCCAGGGCACGGTCTCCACCGGGCTCAGGTGTGAGGCTAACTCGAATGGTGTCACCAATGCCTTCGTGTAACAACACAGCCAGTGCGGCAGTTGAAACGACAATTCCTCCGGTTCCCGGTCCGGCTTCAGTAAGACCTAAATGGAGCGCATAAGTGCAGCAAGCGGCCAGTTTCCTGTAAACGGCAATTAAGTCGGGAACTTCGGAAACCTTTGCGCTCAAGATTATACGATTTGCGGGCAACCCGTAACTCTCAGCCAGTTTTCCCGATTCAGCAGCACTGGTCACGATGGCGTCGATGAGAACTGCATGAGCCTCTTTCGGTTCCGCCGAACTAGCATTCTCGTCCATAAGTCGTGCCAGAAGGTCCTGATCAAGTGATCCCCAGTTCACACCTATGCGTACTGGCTTGTCGTATTTCAGCGCTACCTCGATCATCTGCTTGAAATTTTCGTCGTGTTTTTGACCCCGGCCGACATTACCGGGATTGATGCGATATTTTGCAAGAAGCCTGGCGCAATCGGGATATTCTTTTAGCAAAATATGGCCGTTGTAATGAAAATCGCCAACTATGGGGCAGTCGATGCTCTGTGCTTCGAGTATGGAAACAATCTCCGGTACACATCGAGCTGCTTCTCGAGTGTTTACAGTTATTCGCACAATTTCCGAACCTGCTTGCCAGAGCTGCTTGATTTGCGCGGCTGTGGCGAGTGCATCCTCAGTGGACGTGTTGGTCATCGACTGCACAAGTATCGGATGCCCTCCCCCGACCCATCTTCCGGCAATATCTACTGCAACTGCTTCTCTGCGGCTCATACTCTTGCTCCGGCTTACATCGGTTTCAGAATAGCATTTTTGGCGGAGCGTTCACTGAAATCGCACTTACCGTTTCGGGCCTGCGCCGGTTGTTAACCATGAGTTACTGCAAAGTTAAATACTGAACTAGTCGAATGCAGCGCATCTATCTGTTCCAATGGAACTGTTCCACCATTCCTCAGACACCCGATTCACAATCGGGTGTCTCAAGGGCTACCTTATGGAGTAAGGCGGACCTTCGCGCGCCAATTTGCACTGGAGCATTTGTCTGATCAAATCGGCCAGATATCGGGATGGCTCTCTCGCAAGCTGTAAGCTTCGTGGGTCGGGCTAATGATCAGATGATCTACAATACTGATGCCCAGTAATTCGCCTGCGCGAATCAACTGTCTGGTTGTCTCAAGATCCTCCTTGCTTGGAAAAACCGAGGAACCGGAGGGATGGTTGTGACACACGAGAATGGCATAAGCATTTGACAAAATGGCTGCTTTAAATACCTCGCGGGGATGCACGAGGCTAGAGGAAATTGTGCCGTGGGACACTTCGTGCACGCCGATTACTTCGTGACGTGTGTTTAAGTGAAGGGTCACGAAGTGCTCTTCTGAAGCGTGTTTGAGAGGTCCAAGAAATGCTGCTGCATCTTCCGGCGTTCGCACAGCTGTTAAGGTTCTCGCCTTACCTCCCTCAGCGACCAGTGCAAGCTTAAATCGGGGAACGCGATACTTTAGATTGGACTTTAGGGTTGGTTTATTAGTTCTCATGGTTTTTCTCCGTTAGCTGTAGGGGCGAACCGGTGCGCTGCTTACGAGGATCCCGGGTGGGCGGATTGACGAAGTGATCTGCAGTGCAATGCGGGGCTGATGATTCCGCAATCTTCCGCAGCCGGGCGAGCGGACAATTAGCCTTCTACAGGCCTCTCCAATCGCTGCGCCAGCACCGTATTTAGTGGCATCGTTCTTTCTTTCAAGTCGCTCTACATCATTAACGAAAAAATCATTTCAAGAGTTCAAAGATATTCGCAGATTTTATATTTGTAATTTGAGCAGTGTCCATTCGTAGGATCACCACTGCGTTCTCAAGCGGGTGGACCTAATATTCTGAGATTGAGGTATGCACCGTACTGATCCGCACCCCTGCTAAGAGGCTCTCCCCCATGTCCGACATACTCCAGCCCGGCGGCTCGATGCCCTCACCGGAACCGCAATGGGCCGATGCCGCTCGAGAAGGCTGGTCGCCGCTTTTAGGGATCCATCTCGCTGAGAAATTAAAGGCACGGTACACCGATTTAGACACCAACCGTGATGGAGTTGTCAGCGACATTGAGCTCAACAGTGCATTAAAATCAAGTGCTTATTCGCAAAGTGAAAAACGGTTGTTGCAGGTTGCAGTAAACAACATTGACACTATCGGCTCGGTTGAGGCACGCGATCGCGATGGCGCCACTGTGTTCAAGGCATTCAGACAGAAGGACCTCGATATTCTTCGCGAGGTGAGTTCAGCGACGGATCTTGGAGCCCTGGCTCAGGAGAAAGCGTCTAAGCAGCACTTGAGTCGATTGGCTATGAGTATTATGACTGGTGGCGCTCTTGCGGGGACTGCAACATACCTTCTTAGCAATAGCATTCGCGTCGGTACAGCCAAAATCGGGCTCTCATACCTGGCCGAACCAGGCAACCTCAAGAGCATGGTTCAGGAAGTAATTCCCATCGGAATTTCCCTGGCCAGGCGGTTTCCGGTAGCCACAGCAATAGTCTCGGCAACAGCAGCTGTTGGAGCGTCGTATGGAGTATGTCAGTGGCTCAAATCCAGAGATGTCCAAAGCTATCAGGACATGTATCAACTGAAGGCAGACCAGTACGCCAGATGGAAATGAATCCGAAAGAGGTGGACGGAAGTCTGGTCTTCGCCGCTATGACTTCATTTGCGATTGTTCCCTTGGCAGTGAAATCCATGATCCCGCCAGAAAAGACATTTAACTCCCTTCTTCTTTTTTCAGTTCTCTGTGCATTATCGCCGCAGCCTCCAGCCGAGGCTGGGAATTGCGATGGCAGCTATTGCAAAGGTTCACCGACCCGCTACGCGCACACTGTGGCGCCTGCAGCACAATCACTCAAGTTGGCACTGGCAGGTGCCAATCAAGACCCCGCAGCCAACTACCAGCTGGCCGATTCCTACATGAAACTGAATCGGTGGACGGAGGCGTCTGTGCTACTTGAAAATGCATTGACGATGGAGCCTTCTGAAGACCTTGTAAAACTGATTCACGCCGAGCTTACGCGTTGTGCCTCCGCAAGAGAGGGAGGGATCACCATAGTAGAGGGGCGAGAAATGGGAATATCGTTCCCTACCGATCTGATGTTTTGAAAAGAATTGCCATTAACCGGGGAGACAGCGATCCCGGCGAAACAGCCATTCGAGTTGAGATTTCAAGTACGGGGCAATTATTGCAGTGCGAAGTGGTGGAATCGTGCGGAGACGCTAAAGCTGACGAGGCGACTATGTCGGCCATTGCGGCAACAAAGTTTGCGCCCCTGCCACAATGGTATAAAGGCGATTCCATACGGTTCAGGATTAACCTCACCACTGCGCTCGGGACACGGGCGGTGGCGGAGGGAAACCGTTCACGTCGGTACTAAGGCGTGAAGCCAAGAGGCTGTTCGGCTGAAAAATTCGTGGTTCCCCCCGTTGCCTTTTTCTCCAAAACAGGTATGGTAAGTATATGAACCTATAGCTACTAGCCGACAGTACTCGTCCGTCCTTTCTCAGGCGTTCGAATAGCTGTTGGCTTTCGCGTTTCTTATGGCGCATTTGCTGTGGTTTTGGCAAAAAGGGGTTACGTTATGTCTTGTTCAACTGATACTGGTGAGTCGTTTTCGAACGACACCGTAAAAGAAACCAGAGAACTGTCAGGGGTCGATGCTCTCATAGTGAATGGCTCACTCTGGCAGGCTATTTGGCAATTAACGTGGCCGCTGTATCTCAACATGATGACGATTGCGGTGGCTACATTCTCCGAGGTTTGGGTTGGCGGCAGGCTGGGATCAGCCTCACAGGCTGCCATTGGCCTTGCCGGCCAGATCTGGTTTTTTATGATATTGCTGGTAGTGGCCCTATCTGCGGGCACCAATGCGTTGGTGAGTAGATTCTGGGGCGCCGGTGAAATCGAAAACACCATCACCGCTGCCCGTCAATCCATCATTTTCTCGGTCATTTTCGGCATCAGCGTTATGATAGTCGGCATGATAATTTGCCGACCGCTTTTGCACGTGCTTGGTGCCTCGCCCGAAGTGGAAGAGCTTGGTTGGCAAATGCTGCGGTTTGATATGCTAGGGCAGCCGCTCATATGTATTCACTGGGTTTCCAACGCGATTTTTCGTGCCCGTGGCAATACTCGCACACCTATGATCACCGCTGGCATCGTTTGCTTCTTCGTTGTGTTGCTCAATTTCGGATTCTGCGTTTGGCCACTCCAAATCGGAATCTCCGGATTGGGAATGTCCTGGCCCATTGCCAGCATTCTTGGTGTTGTTCTGACTTTGTATTTCCAGAGGAAATCAGACATAGGACGATTCCTCGATTTGAAAGGTGCGGGAATCTCGCGCGAGTGGTTCATCCGTATTATGAAGATTGGAATTCCTGCGTGCGTGCAAGATCTTGCATGGGTGGGTGGAAACTTTTTGCTGTTGTTTATTCTGGCTCAATCAAGGGAACCTACATCGGCTGAAGCTGCGTGGGCCATTGGTTTACGTGTGGAAGAAAACATCTGTGGCATGCCGGTTTTCGCTTTGGGTACAGCAGTAGCCACGCTAGTTGGTCAGAATCTTGGAGCAATGAAGCCTGAAAGGGCCGAAAAAGCCGGCTGGCAAGTTGCCTGGGTTGGTGCGGCATACAATCTACTGCTCGGGCTGGGAATAGTTCTTGCAGCGAACCCTCTTGCTCATTTCATGAGCACTGATCCGTCAGTGGTTGCATATACTACTCAGTATTTTCAAATACTTGGTCTTGCGCAACCGTTCATTGCTTTGTGGCTCATTCTGGCCGGTGCGATGCAAGGTGCAGGATACACTCGTGCTCCCATGATCGTGAGTATTGTCTGCCTCGTGCTGCTTCGACTGCCGCTGGCATGGTTCCTCACTATCCACTGCAATATGGGACCGATGGGTACGTGGTTGAGTCTTGCTCTAAGTTCAGTCTTGATTGCCGGTGCGATGTACTGGCAGTTTAAATCAGGCATCTGGAAGAAGCAGCAGGTCTAATAATGGTGATTCGTCGTCCCGGAACGCCGATTGCGAGGGTAAGAGTAAGCCCTTCCGTTCGGTGTGAACCCGGGATGAGACACTTTGAGTCACCGCCGTAAGTGCCAAAATTGCGCTGGTGATTCACACTGTTTTCCGCCCCTGACGAAGTGAGAATATCTGTTGCCTCTTGTTGATTATCGGAATTTTATATCGTTGTCATCTTGAGATTCTGGTCGTACCAAACACTGCGAACCGGCCGGCGTTGGTAAACGCTCAGGACTGGTTGTGGTTTCTTGTTGATCCGCCATCAACATTAAGCGCTCCCTCCGGCTCCTCCGTCGCCTCGTCCGCCTTCTCGTTTCGCGCCAGACGCGCTCAACTCGCGTCAACTTTGCTACTTCGAACTCATGTAGTGAAGGGACTGACCGAACACTGAAGAAGCTACATATAAGGGCATCAGGGAACGTGATCGTGGTAGGATGACCAGTGGATTAGCTTAAAAGGTCTTATAGCACCATTGTTCGCAGATCGAAATACGCCACGATCATATGTGGTCAAGCAACCCACTCAGGAGCAGTTGTGGGCGTGCTTGGCGAGATGTCTCTTATTTGACGAACCAGCTATTAAGTGGACCAAGTTGTTGGCGCAGGTCGCCAAGCTTATAAAAAACGGTCCTACTGATATTGCTGATGAACCATTGCCAGCACAGCAACAAATGTTCTGCGATGTGTTTGGTGGCAATGAAGATAAATTGCCTCCCCGAATCTTCAACATTGTTCTTGCCCTGGAAGATATTGACCGCTTTGAAGACTCTTGCTTCTTTAACTGGTATTTATCATCGGTTGCTGAGGCTAATTCTTCGGTTCGTTCTGTGCCTCTATGCGACGGGTTGGTTAAACAATTGGGTTTGTCTAAAGGCGCGGCGATCTGGTTGGAACATGCTTATTGGACTGTGCCGGATTGGTCTGCCGCACTTTCGGAAGGACCCTGGAACGACGATTCTCTGGCCGGGTTTGTCGCTGATTGTTTGAATCCGCATTTGTCTGCAGAGGAATCTTGCGAAACTGTACTGGCTATGCGTGAGACTTTTCGTTCGCTTTTGAAGAGAGGACGAAAGGCTCTGCCGAGCAGCTTTCAGCCCGAACTGATCCTGCTAGTTGAGGGTGTGACAGAAGCGATTTTGATTCCCCGCTTTGCCAAATTGCTCAGCGCCGATCTCGATGCACTGGTCATCATTGCTTGCGGTGGTGCCAACCAGCTGTTGCGCAAATATATTGCGTTGGTCGACATCACCCCTCTACCAATTTGCTGCCTCATCGATAAAGACGCTGATGAACAAATCGCAATGGTTCAGCAGATACACCGCCCTGACAAGGACGCAATACATGTCTGGCGAGAGGGTGAAATTGAAGATGCGTTGGGAATAGATATCTTACTGCGCTACCTCAACCTCTTCTTGAGCGAAAATGGTGCAAGTTCACCGGTGAGCCTGGGGGAAATGGCTTCCAGAGGAAGCCATTCAGTAGATCTTGATCGACTCTGGAGAGCACGTGGACTTGGAGATTTCGACAAAGTCGGGTTTGCCAGGTATGTAGCCGACCACATTGTTGCTGAGGAAATACCGCAGCAGGTTCGACAATTAATTGGCACTCTCAAGGGGCTGGCCGGAGTTAGGAACCATGACAGAAGATGAAGACGTTGGAAATGATCCCCGCGATATTAACGAAGTCGCCGACCGCTCTATGGCGCATGAGGATCTAACAAAACCACGCGTCAGCAGGAAAAAGGTTGCCACGATTAGCTCATGTGTTCTGTGGGTTCTTAGTATCATACTGAGTTTCACAGTTCCATCAACCAGTTCACTTATTTGGCTTCCTGATGCAACGCTTTTAGTGGGCTTCTTTCCACTCTTGTTCGTGTGGTCGCCCAGTTGGCCCTGGTTGGTTTTCGGCGTCTGTAATTTGGGCATCGGCTTCTTGCTGCTGATGTTTAGCTGCATTCCCGATGATCCGTTCCCACAGGCACTGCGCACGGGGAAGCACCACCTGGCAGATTTTCATCGGTGGGAAATCTGGATACTGCTCGGTGGGCTTGCCACCACATATGGTGGCGTTCGGTTGTCGAAAAATATTGTCCATATGATCATAGCCAGGGGAAAGCCCAAAAGAACATGAGCTTTCTGCCGCTGAGCCTGCTTGACTTCACCGTTCCCTTCCTGAAGGCTTGCCACAAACACCCCCTTCGATTTTTGTGTTACGTCTAGTCTGTGTTGTCTGTAACGTTCATTTCTTCTTATCACCACTGTCGGCTCGGTTCTTGATTCCTTCGGCCTCGTGCTCTGGCTGTGTAGCTCCTTGCAGACACTCGTTCCGCACCGTCCTGTGTCTTTGATGAGGCACAGAACCGCCCGGGCGCAGGTCATCTCTTCGCACTCCCCAACGATCACTCGTGGTGGATGCAGCAGCTTCTTTAAAACTCTTAAGGCGAGTCGCCGGTAATCTTGGTACCTTTCAACAGATCGGAATCCATATATGGACCCTCGTACATGCCTCCTACCGTCTTATCGACTCAGCCAGTCTCAGATCCAAAACGTGCTATCGACCGCGAGACAGTGCAGGAGTCTGGTAAGAATTTAGCGCATTTTGAAAAGCTGGATCACCTGAGATTCCTCGCTGCTTTTCTCATTCTGTTTCATCATGCTGTACCGGCGGTGCTTTGCGCGGTGGCCGGGGTTACGTGCGACTTCGTTCATTCCTCCCTTCTGACTGCGAATCTCTCCGGGGTCGGATGGATTTCCCGATCCATCATTTTTGAAGGTCACTCGGCAGTGGCATTGTTCATAACCCTTAGCGGGTTCCTGTTTGCTCGCATTTGCGGAACACAGCAAATTGACTATGGCAGATTTATACGGAACCGTGTTTTGCGCATTTACCCGATGTATTGCTGTGCCATTTTTCTGGCGAGCTATCTATCGCCCGGGAACAATGGCCTGATCAACCTTTGTACCTCATTGCTTTGCCTCCAGAATTTGGTTTCGCCGGTCACGCACGAGCTGATCACTCCGCCACTGTGGACGGTGGCAGTGGAGTTTCAGTTTTACCTCCTGTTTCCTTTCTTTCTAAACATGTTTGCACGCAAAGGCGCGAAACCGATTTTGTTGATACTGCTGGCATCCATAGTCGCTAAATTACTCGTCTATTGGGCCTCTGGCTCTGTTCGAGAGTTGTCATATCAAACATTGTTTGGACGACTCGATCAATTCATTGTGGGAATGCTCGCGGGATGGTACTACCTGCGATATGAACAACGTTTGCGAAATCCCCTATTCTTGATACTGTCAGGAGTCACCATCATATCGACGTTGATGTTGTTCCACTTCAAAGGCGGCTTCTGGGGGTCGGGTAACAGGATTATTTGGGTGGTTTGGCCGCTGCTTGAGTCACTGGCGTGGTGCTCTCTCATCGTAACCTACTGCGCTTCGACGTTCCGATTGCCGGGGCGTGTTTCGAAAATGCTTTGTGGGCTGGGGGCTGTGAGCTTTTCCATGTACATATGCCATTATGGTTTTGCGCACTTGTTGGCGAAGAAATGCGCTCCCGTTATTTCGAAGGCCCTTGAAGATTCTCATCACTGGCTGCATCCGATTGTATCGGCGACGTTTCAGCAACCGTACTATGGAACGCTTCTCTTTGTAGCTCTGGTCGTTCTTCCGATTGTGGTCTTGTTCTCCTCCCTCACTTATCACGCCATCGAAAAGCCGTTTATGGAAATGCGAGTGAAGTACAAGAAGGGGGAAGTGTAACTGATGAGTTTTGCGATGCGGTGCCAGAGAAGATGATATCTGCGCCCATTGAGCAGCTACCGAAGACGAGCATTGACACCCCGTCTACAGGACGTGATGCCAGACTTCGGCGACTGGTAATTGCGGCACTCAGTGTCACCGTGGCATTTATTTTGCAACAGTTGCTCTTCGGTTCGCACTATGAAACTAATGATGATTTTGCACATGCCATGGTTCTTTCCGGTGCGCTCCCCGGCACTGTACCCGACGAACATCTTTTAACGCCGAATGTACTTCTGTCGCTCTTTCTCAAAGTCCTGTATCAGACTAACTCCAGTATTCCCTGGTATTTCTCATTCTTGCTTGTTGTGCAGTGGACAAGTTCTACAGTTTTGCAACTGCTGCTAATTAAGAGGTTTCGAGTTCGAGGCGGCGTTATTGCCTACTGGACTTTCTTCGTTTTCGTTCAGTGCTATTTGTTGACATTCCTTCAGTTCACCAGCACGGCCATCTTCGCTGGATGCGCTGGTTCTTTGCTTCTTGTGGAGGGTTCTGCTGTAGGATTTTCTGCCGGAGCAGGCGTAGTGTCCGGTATCTTGCTGCTAGCGGCGGCGTTGCTGCGATACCAGTCATGCCTCATGTCGGTTTTTCTATCGCTGCCGTTGCTTCTCTTACAGCGCGCAGACGCAAACTCAAAAACGGTAAAATTTCCAAGTCTGCTCCTGGCGAGATTGCCGCGTACGTCATCATATACGCGCTTTATCAGCCCCGTAACTTCATGGCTTTGCAAAATTCCGACCAGAAAATGGTTGTGCGGCGGTTTGCTTGTGATTGCCGGCTTTGTTGCTCTGCTCTTGCAGTCGTTCAATGGCGTCTATGTTAGTTCTTCGAAGCCCTGGGGAGACTTTTACTCCGTTCGTGCTCCGTTGATGAAGCTGGTTGATTTCGCCGGAGTTGATTCGTCGTCGGATTCTCCCGTGCTCAGATCTGCCCGGTGGAGCGTCAACGACGGGGCAATGCTCCGAAATTTTCTTTACTGCGATCCGACGTTATTTAGTGTTGAGCGCATACGAACTGCCGCGCTGTCCGCTCCAGCATTGCGTCAAGATATCGGGTTTCAGTATGTAACTTCGGAAATTGCGCGAGTCATAGCTGACAAAGCTCTGTGGTCGGCATTCCTGCTAACGGTATTTTGCCTCCCTTTCCTTTCCCGAAACAGTCGGCTGTCCGCTCCGCGATTTTTGCTCTCATGTCTGGTCACCACAGCTGGTATTACGTACATATTGCTTAGCATGAAGCTTCCGGCCAGAGTGTATTTTCCGTGCGTTGCCTTTCTTAGTTTCGTCGCCATCTTAAATGTAGACGCAGACAGATTCGGCACGTTTTTTCGAACCCTTTATCGTTCATTGATGTCGGCGAAGAGAACTCTGCCGCCGGGCGCACGGGGTAAGAAGTTCCCGGGCAACGTCAAGCACCCGCCATCGGCTACAAAGAGCGCCGACGGTAAGGTAATTGGAACTCGAGTTTTCAGGCCAGACCGCTTCTACAACAATGAGCGACCGATGGGGCCGTCGCCTCCAGTGGATTTACCGCATGAGAGCTTGTCTAGCGATCATCGCGAGAAACTATTCGAGGCGGAGGAACCCTGTCTCTCAGTCGAGAAACTATCTGTGCAGACTAGCGCTTGTCAGATCGGTAAGCTACGAGCGCTGGCGGGCTGCGCACTGGTGTGTAT
>JAKFUT010000233.1 GCA_021732565.1 Candidatus Obscuribacterales bacterium | reverse complement strand
GGTTGTCATGGATATTGAAGACTACCAGAGCATCCTCAAGCACCATCGTAAATACCACAGAACCGGCACTGAGATGGAGCGTAGCGAAAGGAGTGCTGACAATGGTGTCTTCTAGTGGAGTAAGAAGCACATGGCCGGAATTCAGCTCAACGCTATTGGGACCAATCAAAATTGCACTCCCATTCAACTTAGCCAACGTCGGCGCATCTAGCAAGGATATTCTGACGCCATCAATGTAATCAACATTATCCAAAGATTGGGCAATGACTTCTTTCTGTTGGCTCAGCCTTCCTTCTCTTAACTTCGACAGCTTCTGCTGTTCATCGGTTGGCAAGATCGTAGAACTATCGGAACCGGGCAGCACTAGCGCCGGCAAACGCAGTGCTGCAGTCGCCGGAGCGGTCACAGTCAATGGCTCCGACGCGGAAGGTCCTTGAAGAAAGCTCCCGACGAAAATCTGATTGAGAATTGTCGCGCCCTGCGCAACGTTGAAGCGCCCAAAGAAGAATAGGCTGGTAGCGGGTATTTGCCGGGGCAAGAAGGGCTTGAGTGAGACTGGATCAAGAGCACCAAAATTTACTGAAGCACCACCGAAAAGAGTACCCGTTCCACTGACATTAATCGGACCAACATCGGCATTGATACCAACAATACCGGTAGTTGGATTCAAGTTATTGTCTTGGGCTTGAATCAATCCATTGTTGATCAGCGACACCGCCCCCGCGCCGGGAACAGGTGCAGATATCTGAATCAAGCCACCAGTCACGTTACCGTTGGTGAGAACATTTGAGCTAGCTGAAACGCTGATCGTCCCTGAGCTGCGCAGGTCGACTCTGCCACCGCCAAAGGTACCGTTTGCCTGAACGTTAGTGGATGGTTGAATGACCACGTCACCAAAATTGACAACAACAATGTTCCCGCCCTGAAAACCGTTAGCGTTAATGTCGCCACTAACAATATTACAATTACATATCAAGGAACCGATGTTGAGCAATTGGCCGGAGTTACTGGTTACCGTTACTGCGCCACCACGACCGGTGCCTCCAGCCGAAACGTCGATGGCGGTCCCCGGAGCGCGGACACCAACGGTAGAACCATTAATTACCACAGTTCCGCCATTTCCAGCTCCAGTGCCGATGGCACTGATGGCTAGTCCGGCCGGATTCTGTGCTCCCGCTATCCCAGTATTGCTGTGAAGCGTCACATTACCGCCGCTTGCACCGGACCCGCCGTTGGCTGACAATCCGGAAGCAAGCAGATTACTTTGAGCACTGAGAGTAATGTTGCCTCCCGAGAATCCGGCTCCCGAACCGTTAGCCGTGAGTATCCCGGAAACGCTGAGTGCGCCGCCATTGGCAGCAAGTGTAATGGAACCGCCCGACACGGAGGTAGAGGATGTGTCGATACAACACCGCACGTTAAGCGGCCCGGCAAATGTAGCAACTGACACTGCCCCCGGATTTCCCGCAGTCGTGAAACCACCAGCAATCGCGTTTTGAACTAAACTAACCATATACCGTCCAGTACCGAATGCGGTGACAGTATCACCGACAACGTTACCGCTTCCTGAAGCGTTGATTGAGAAACCACCCGCCGGATTGAACTTTACCGCAGCTACATCTGCGCTTATCGAAGCCCCGAAACCATTGTTAATAACGAGATTACCGTCTGGCGCCTGAACCCCTAGCTGACCAAGAGCACTAGTGTTGCTGATTATGCCAGTGTTGATCAAATGGGATGAGGCGATGAATAGGAGTGGCCCCGTGGCGGTCATTAAGGAGTTGTTTGTGAATGTACCGCTTATCGCATGAAAATCAATGATCGGCGCCGTTACGGGTGCCGACACAATTGTATTTGCCGTAGTGGCAATCTGGTAGGATTTCCCGCCGCTACCACCGGCGGACACAACATCACACGCACTAGTAATTATGACGCTCCCCGTATTGGACGTAGCCGAGACAGTGCTGCTACCCACTGCCACGTTGATCTCCCCACTATTCGTTTTGAGACTAATAGCCGGGGCTCCCAGGCTTGCGGATTGCAGTACAAAGATGTTGCCGGAGTTGCGATCAGCAACGTAAGCGACCGGATTATCTCCAACGAAGGTAGCAACGGACCCCCCGGGGGTACTTCCTGGCAGAGCAATCGTTTGGATAAGAGTATTAGTCAAAGTAGTCAGCACCGACACATTGGCTGAGCCGGAATTGGAAATATAGGCAGTGCTGCCGGTGGGATTTATGGCGATGTTTGTCGGCAAATTACCAACGGTGACAGGAGCGGGTATTATGCTGTTTGTTTCAGCAGAAAAGGCATAAACCTGCCCTCCGAGGAAGTCATTTACAAATTCTTTTGTGCCGCAAGGACACGGACCGAAGTTCGAGCCGGAAAAATTGATACCGACAGTATTGACCACGCCAAATGTTCCGGGATCAATAATGCTCACATTCTGAGAACCAAAATTTATGACGAAAACCAATCCATTAGAGTTGTTGGTTGCAATACCCAGCGGTGTGGTCCCCACAGTGGTAGTCGCAACGACAACATTGGTTGCAGTGTCAATCACAGACACAGTACCATCGCCGGAGTTGGTGACAAACAAGTGCCTGCCCGATGAGTCAAATGCGGCGCCAGCAGGATTGCTGCCCACAGGAATCGGAGCGCCAACTACAGTGTTACTAATGGTATCGATCACCGACACGGTGTCACTGTTGGAATTCACCACATAAGCCCGCGATCCTGTCGCTGAGGCTACGACAACGACAGGTGCAGCACCCACCAGAGCAGATGCCACAACTGTATTCGTAACTGGATTCAACACGATTAGCCTGTCAGCAAGGGTATCGGGTACGTAAAGGAATCCGTTGGGAGCCAATGCAAATTGCCCCTGAGCGACTGCGGTGCTATTCAATGTTCCAGAGAGTAGAGGGGGCGCAATTATGCCACTATCTGCAGTGACAGAAATTCGATTGCTTGCATTCAAATTGCCGGACAAGTTGACAGATCCAGTCGCCCCGACACCGGGTTGCAAGTGAGTACCGTTGATGATAGCGCCTGTGGTATCGAAAATCAGCAGTGCTCCCGACGATTGAGGTTTAGCAGTAGCTATTGTGATGACGCCTGTATTAGATGCCATTCCGAAGCCACTATTGGTCGAAATGGCACCAAGCGTAATACTAGTTCCCCCGGCAGCATTGCCCGCAATTATGGAAACATTACCGTTGTTGCCGTTGCCGTTGCCACCAGCCTGTATGGAGCTGTTTGACGGCAGCAGTACCTGACCGCCTCCATTAGTTCCCGTATTAGCGGCAAGTGTTATATTGCCTCCGCTACATCCGGCACATGTGGAATTTGCATTAATGGTCAAACCAGTGGCAGCCGAAAAATCGATGTTACCTCCCAAACCAGTGGCAGCCGGATCGAGTGCGACGAAACTCGTTGCTGCACCGCTCAACGGCGGAACAGCGGTAGTAGCACCGCTGCCTGTGACTTTGCTGCCTGCGGACAAAACGATGTTAAACCCCTGCCCTCCGCCGCGGGCTTGAATCGTCGGTGCAATGCCAGCTGTTACATTAATGTTGCCGGCCGCCAGGATAGCCAGGTTATCGCTGACGAATATGTCGCCAGTGATCGTGATGTCGCTTGTATCATTAAAGAATGTCGGGTCACCGTTGGCGTGAATACTGCCCAGTTGAAGTGTGTTTGACACCACTCCCATATGGATGTTATTGCCGACAGCATTAACGATGCCTTCTACTGCGCCGAACGTTGCCGCTACATCGCCTTGTCCACCAAACAAATTCAGCTGTCGAGTCAGAAAGTCGCCGCCTGTGATGTTCAGGACAGAAGAACCGCTATAGAGAACATCGCGAAAGTTGATGGTTCCGTTTAACGCCGAAAGCACGCCGCCAAGATTATTGAAAGTAACACTCTGAGACGCCAGTGCGGAAACATTGATATTGCCGAACGAAGAAACAATCTGTCCGGAATTTATGATGTTTCCTATGGCTGATTGCAGATTAATGTTGCGTGCAGCCTCAATAACTCCCGTGTTGGTCATCAAGCCGGCAGTGTTGATTGAAAGATTGAATACACTGGCAATGTAACCAGTGTTGGTGAAAGACGTGCTTGTGTTTATCGCCAGATTTCCGGCACTACTAATGGTGCCATGATTGAGCAGCTGAGCAGCACTGATTTCGAGCCCCACCCCTGACACCAAAGACGTAAATCCTGGCAATCCACCGGGCGGCAAAATGGTAGTAATAAGCCCGGAGACCTGGTTTGTCAGGTTGACAACATCTATATGGAGGGACGTTATAGATGGATTAGTAGAGACTGCATAAATCGTGCCGGCATTAGTGAGAGGTCCGTCTAGTTTGGCCGAACCGTTAGAGGCGGTAAGATCCAGGACGTAAGTTGCAGACTGACCAATGGTCAAACCCGCCGAGTTTGCCAAATCGGCAGACGTCAAAACAGTCGGCTTGCTCTTGGAAGACTCCGTAGCTGCATGAGTAGCAGGCTGAGTAGCTGACTGAGCGCTGGCTATCCCCGCGCAAAACATTACGGACAACAGCGATCCGAGCATAGCTACAAGCAATTTCGTCAATGTCGAAACACGGAGTCAGTCGACCCGCTCCCCGAAGCTGGACACACTCGCCCCATTCTACATGTAACAAGCTCATCTCGTCATCAGCCATTCGACCCGAAATCCAAATCCCAGCGGAGATTCAAATTCTGCTGTCAATATTCGATCGCCTCGAGAAGTTACTACTGCCCACGACGCGATCAACAGTCATAGCCTTAAGCAACGGCACCATCGCGGCTGCGCCTCAGTGGTTACAGGCAAGTCCCGGGCCGATTCATTGTTCCTCGCCCACTTTCCGTGTCTCACTTCAAACACTCTGACTACCTGCCCACGGCCAGAATTAAAGCAAAATCCTACGCGGCAATGCTCCGCAATACCACATCCTTTCAACATGATGGAATGACACCAGAATCCGATCAGAAAACACAGGTAATTGTGGAGCTCAAATCATTTAGACAAACAGTTTGATCAAACGATGGCGTTTGACTGAGAAGTACCCGGATATGGAACACTCTTGCACCCCTGGCGCCCACAAAATCTCACGCAAAATGTAGCCGACTCCGGTATCGATCAACGCCCAAGAATTCCGTCGGGTTGTGTCTTCCATCTTCTTTTCTGCGGTCTTGTATAATATTTGAGTCACGGAACGAACAAGATGAAAGCTATGAACAAAATCTCGCGCAGCATGGTATTAGCCGCTCTAACCAGTTGCTGGATGCTTTGCCCGTTTGATTCGGCACTGGCAGACAATCGTCCTCCAAGGGAATCTCCTACCGCAGATTCTCGCATTGAGAGGCCTGTAAGCGACAAATGGGCAATAGTTATAGGAATTAGTAAGTTTAAGGATGATCGAATAGCTCCACTTCAGTATGCGGCTAAAGACGCCCTTGATTTGTCGACGTTCCAAAAGCAATCGAGCTATTACGTCAGAGCGCCGGTCAAGGTGACAAACCGGCGCAAGAGCGTCTAAGTAAGTTAGAAAAACAGTAAGAGATCAATTCTGCCTGGAGTCCACGACATTCAGAGAAAGGAAACCTCAAGACGGAGAACACTGCGAGTGCGGAGGCTCCCTTCGTCCCCACTCTTCACAGCGATTACAGTCCGCTGAAATGTCTGCGTGTGAGTAATAACTGTTGAACAGATGTAATGCCTCTCGACACAGTTGCCGGTGAATTCGGTTTGAGTGAGAAATCAGCCGACAACAATAACGAAGTTGCGCTGCCCGGGCTGGAGGTCAGAATCTGGTCGAAGGCGGACAATGGGGCCTGAAAAAGAGGATCTATTTGCGTTGCGCTAATCGCTGTCGTGTTGCCAGACGTCTTGTACTGAAAATTGCCAGATGGGCGAACATTCTGAGCTTCGACAACACCTCCCCAGAATATGGACTGATAAATGCTGTTCGCAGCTAACTTAGAGCTTGGTGCACCAAGACTTATGCAAGAATGACCTTTGCTCTCTACGTTCAAGGGGGTAAGGTAGGAGGTGCATAGCCCTATGGAGGCTCCACTTTCATTGGCAGCGCGTATGTTCGTCACTTTTGGATTCAGCAAGAGACACTGAAGCAATTGCGGGTGCCCCGATGGCGTTGCATCATCCAACCCTACTGCCAAACCAGGCCCCAGCACAGACTGATATACGAAAGTGGTCATCCGTTGTCCGTTTCCCCTAACAACTATACCATCGCTATAGTTGACGAGATTGCGCGACTGGTACGCAAGCACGGGATCATTGTAAATCCAGCAGCCATAAAGAGAGATATTGGCAGAAGAAGCCGGCGTCACAAGGTTGTTGATGATCACCTGTGTAGCATTATTCCTCACTATCATGTTGTCGCAATAGATGTAAGTGGAATTTGTAAGATTCAATCCACTCCCGCCGCTTTGGATGCTGGGATAGATACCGTTTTGTGAGACTTCGATGTCCTGCAACAGCACTTGGGTGCCGTTCGTAGTGGAAATACCAGACTGAGAAAAATACCTGACAAGAATCGTTTTCTCCGCATTCTGCAATGCGTCACTGAAACCAGTATTGGAGGATCGAGCCTGTCCCTCAACATAAATATACTTGTGACTACCGACATCAATGCCTACCTTCTCTTTTAATCTGCTGCCATCCAGCACAACCCGCCCGTTTCTCCCTGGTGCCTTCGAAGAGATTATTTTGATCGGATATCCTGGAAAGCCATCGGCGCCAACTTTGAGGCTGTGTATATATTGCAGTTGATGTTGAGCATCCTTTCCTCCGTCAATTTCAATGACGTCGGACGGACGAACCTTAGACCAAACGATTTGATCGCAGTCAGTCCATGCAGTCTCCCAAGACTTACCATCCATGAGGTTATTTGCATTAGCGCCCGTCCGCACACGCGTACCGTCGGCTCTGATTATAGTATCTGCACATGAGACGTAAAATGTTGTTGACGGGTATGGAAGCTGTACGAATTGGGACAGCGTCTGCAATTGAAAGGAACAGGCCCCCAGTAGAGCTATTGCCAGAGATCCAGATAGTCGTTTAATTCTTCCCTTAGTGAACATAATATTCCTCCTGTAAGTGCGCAATTAAGCTGCACATCCGACACCAGATCTGGTGCGTCACTCAAATCAAACAACGCCTCGGTATTTATTTGGCCGTCACTAATTTAAGTACACAGCACGATCTCAACTTGGTACTTTTGACTTCATTGATCACTAGACAAGAATAGTTTGTGATTATCACAAAGTTTGTACACTTTGCACTCCAAGATAAATTCGAATGCCGAATCAAGATCGCAAGCAAAAGACTCGATCGATATGAGATGAAAAGTACGCGCGATAAAAGTCCCGTTGGTCCTGTAAATTCAGGCACCAGCAGCACAGGCGAAAGGCAAAGGCAAACCCAGTCACAAGTTTGACAGCATTCTGAACTACACTGCTGCTAACTCATCCGCTCGTGTTAGAAAAGTTGCACTTGTCTTTCCAGAATTGCAAAGTCCACTTCACCGATCTGCGTCTGGAACTAAAGAAGGTATGTAAGGCCGAACAGTTAGGAATCTCGGAGAGTTTGGGCGCGGTTAACAAATGAATCTGCCTCACTATCATTTTGGCTTTTCAAGAAAGTACCTATGTGTTTCAGAGTAGAAGCCGTTTCGCGATTAGTGCACCAATGTTGCTTAAACGCCACCGCATTATTGAATAAATTCATGGCCTCAGTTTTCTTTCCTTCCATGTACAAGCACTGTCCGAGGTTTAGCATTGAAGTACTCAATTTCGGAGAGCCGGGCCATTCTTCTTTTCGCCTGAGAGACAGCTCCCGCTGATAGAGTGGGGCAGCTTCCGCAAATTTCCGTTGCCACCAGTAGAGTCCGCTCAACCCGCCAAGGTACAAGGAAAGACTGGTGTGATTCTGTCCATAAATAGTTTCTGCTAACTTCAGGGCTTTCTTATAATACTGCTCTGCCTCTGCCATTTTATTTTGGTGATAGTAATTTTCGCCCAGATAATAAAGTGTGCGACAGCCGTAGTCTCCGGGAGGATCAAAAGCGTTCGCCCGGGTTTGCGCAAGTTGCAGTATTTTCTCCGCCTCAGCGTAATTGTGAGAACGAGTGGACTCTCGTCCCTGATCGGCGAGCTTGCGCCAACTTGCCACTTCTGCACTGCTTATGTTTGGTTCGGGGCGGAGCTTATCTTGTTTAGCTTGAGCAATGAACTCGTTCATTGCCAGAGACTCATCAGTGCGGTGCAGTGTGCCCAGCACTGCAGCGTAAGATTGTTTCACTGCGACGACCTTCTCGCCGTCGGCATGCTCGTAAATCATCAGCAATCGCTGATAGAGTTCTTCGGCTTTCTTATAGTTATGCTCAGCTTCATAGCACTTTGCCAGCATACTGAGCATGGGCTCCAACCCCTCATTACCGTACCAGGGATGGTAATATTTCGAGGCTTTTTGCAGCGATTCTTTGTAAGTGAGTTCTTTCAGACACAACTGTTCCGCTTTGGACATCTCACCTTGTTTCAAGTAGCCATCTACTAAGGCGACGAACGCTTCTTTAAACGAATTGGGTCCGGGATAGATGCAGTCCGACTTTAGATAGGTCGCCTCTGCTATGGGAAGCAGCTGCAGCCAATGATTCTCTGCTTCTTTGAACTTTCCACTTTTTTGATACATGCGTGCGAGTGTTTCGCGCGTGGATTGAGCAGAGTTTCCATTTGAATTCATTCCGAGAAGACTTTCGTGCAATACTTCTGCTTTATCGTTTTCGTTGTGCTTCTCATAGAATTTAATAAGAACCCTGGTTCGATCTGGAATTAGCGAATCTGTTACGGTTTTTTGAGATTTGGCCAGCGCGAGAGCATCTTTAAGAATGCCCTCAGCCTTACCGGTCTGATTCCGGGATTCATACAAACGTGCAAGATTGTCCAGAATCCACATTTGCTGCAAGTTGGATGCACCCAGATCTCTGGCTAACTCGGCTCGCGTTTTCTTATCCATCAGCTCAAGAACTACGAAATTGCCGTGATCCTGATAGTGTTGGACCGTTGCCTCGTGCATACCGGTCCCGCACATACGCCCGGTGAATACTGGCGGCGGATCGACCTTCATACAAATCGCGAGGGCCTCGGTGTAGGCAGCATAAGCGTCGGCAAAATTCGCGGAGGCATACGCTTTGTCTCCGCGATCCATGTCCGCCAAGACTCCAGGGGGCGGTTGCCCTTGTTGCTCAGCCATGGCTGGATATGAAATTGAGAAACACATGCCGAAGAAGAGCACAGCAACAGCGAAAACAACTGCCTTCCGGACCGTTACCACCATCTTTGTTCCAGTGACGCATCTGACCAGACCTGTCCTATTACTCATGCCGATTCCTCCGATTGTCCCAGCTTAACTGAAAACATGAATTGAGAACACCGGAATTTCCCGATAAAAAATCTCGGGCGACACGATTAGAGCATCTATTCGCCGAGCTGTTTAAGAAACCGGGGCGACGTTGCCCGGTCTCAGTCACTCTCCGATTAGCGTTCGGCAGCAGACCAAACGGTTTACACACCGATTGTATGTGGAACCATTTTTTTATCGTAATGGAATTCATTGAGGGTCGCGACCTACAAAAGGCAATCTCCAAAAATATCCGTATCAACTATCAGATTGCTGTCGCGTGGTTTCTCAGGTTTGCAATATTCCAACCAGCAGGGTGTTGTTCATCGCGGGCTTAACAACTTCGTAACATCTATTCCCGATACTTCAGATAGGACCATACAACAAACGAGGAACCAAATTGATGGAAGCTATTGTCGGGTACGTATTATTTTGTATGACGGCTGGTCTCTTGTTTGCGTTCTGCGGAATGGTAATTGATCGGTTGAAGTGGAAAAGGCGGTCGGTTCTTGGTTTTGTGGTTATAGTTTGCACTCTTGTCGGTCTGGCGTGCACTTGCGTTGGCTTATTCTCCATTTCTGGAGTGCGCCAATCAAAGGATATGCACAGTCTACAGCATAGTGACATTAGCTTCGGTTCAGGGAGTATCCAATAATTGATTGCCGATTATCGATTGGCACCACAAATCGTGGCACAAGCGCGACTAATGCAAGTGAAAAACTAAGGAGATTAATCTAGTTTGCTCTGTCTGGTAGCGCAAAACTGCCAGAAAGAAAAGATGAGCCTGATGCTTCCTGGCCGAACTGACTCTCTTGGAACGAAATTGACGAGTTGCACGTTTGCCTATAGATCACCGGCTACGGCTTTGGCTGCAATTTTTGCCATGACTAGCGGGCTCAGGACATCACAGATCATCTCACAGTCACTCGCTAATTAGCGTTCGGCAGCCATGGCCCAACGGTTTACACCATCGATATGTGGAAACCACCTTTTTTTTGACGCCGGGGAATAAAGCAGTAGTGAGAGTCGGACGAAAGGAAGTAACCATGACCTATTTTCGCCTGTGTTCGTGCTGTGACAGAAGTTTCGATGCTGTGGTTGACATGTGCCCGGTCGACAATCAGCCGTTAGCTCTTATCGAGCTAAGCGATAAGCTGATCGGCAGCACTTTAGGAGCCAGCCCGACTAATAAAGGCAAATACAGCCTGATAGAAGTTCTCGGCTGTGGTGCTACCAGTACTGTGTACAAAGCAACGCAACTCGGTCTCACCAATCGCTACGTGGCGGCGAAGGTTTTGCACAAATCGCTAGGTGAATACGTCGGGTCTGTAAGGAGATTCGAGCAGGAGGCCTATGCACTGGCAAAAATAGGTCATCCAAACATTGTCAGCGTGTTTGACCATGGCGTCCACGACGACCATCGGCTCTACATCGTAATGGAATACATTGAGGGTGTCGACCTACAAAAGGCAATCTCCAAAAATATCCGTATCAACTATCAGATTGCTGTCCCATGGTTTGCTCAAATCGCCTCAGCTTTGCACTATGCCCACCAGCAAGGTGTTGTTCATCGCGGGCTCAAACCATCAGAAATAATGATCTCAAACAACGGAAGAGCCACACTTCTCGATTTTGGTCTTGCAAAATTGATGCCATGGTCCGGTAGAGAAAGCATGCACCTGACGCAAACAGGGGAGATTCTGGGCACCGCTGTGTATGCGAGCCCTGAGCAGATAAAGGGCGAGAAAATCGAACCATCCACTGACATCTATTCGCTCGGTGTCATTATGTATGAAGCATTAACTGGAAGACCACCTTTTACGGGAACAAGTCCGTACGAAATTGCCCAAAAACACATAAACTCAGCGCCGCCGTCATTGAAGGAACAGAGTTCCCCGCTTGAGGTTCCTCTATGGTTGGAGCAGTTAGTGGGATCAATGCTGGAGAAGCAAGTGACGCGAAGGCCGATCACAATGGAGATCTGCGCCAGAGCATTGCGCACAACTGCCCAACCGACCCGTTGATTTGAGTTCGAGCGCTACGCGACCATGCATGGGCACCGAGGGCGCTTCTCAGGTTGAACCAAGTAAGAAGAAAGGGAAGTAGTGTCATGATTTCTATCGGACGTACTGAAGTACATCCGCCTCTTTAGCTACGTGACCATCAACTTGCAATTCGCCAACTGACGGTTTCTTACCACCAATCCTTGAGGAGAAGCATTGTGACAAAGAAAACCATCCGTGATGAAGTACTCGGAGAATTCGTTTGGGATAAGAAGTACCTATTTTGGAAAGCGACCATTCCAATGGTTGATGGTACAGCCGTGGAAATCCGACTAATTGGACCGCGCACCAGATATGATGAAAACGGGAGAATGATCATCTCGGACGCCCGCTCCGGGTTGCCTGCTGAAGAGGTGCTTCTTCAGAAGGCGCGGCAACTAGTTCCCTGGTTGTGTACGCAGAACGAAGCCATTCGCGGCTACGCCGCAGATCAGCTTCTCGATTTACATAACGAAATCTTTGGCGAGAAGAGCAACATTACCCGAGCGGTTTTCATCGAAAGGCTGAAGCTTTTTATGGCTGCTATTGATCATGATCATGATTGTTGTACCATCAACTATCATGACGGGCTGGGCGTCTGGGCACACAATATTAGCGTTACTGCACTCCCCGATAAGTCCTTCTTTCGTGCAGATACGGTGCCTAGATTGTTCAGACCTGAGCGCAAGATTCAGATTGAGCCATTTCCGCCACTCGTTTTATTGAATAGATCTTGGGAAGGCAAGACGATCTTTAAATCTTGGCGCGGATTCTCAACTCGGCTTGGAGCATATGGCTCGAAAAGTTCGAGAAAGACATCTGACGGGACTGTTCGTATCAGCGTTGCTGCACCGGGTGATGGTAAAGACATTCCATCAAAACACCCAGCAGAAGCATTCCGCTATTTGATCGATCATGAAATTGCAATACGTGATGCCGTGCTCAAAGCAATTACAAGTTCATGCCAGAAGCAAGAACTCGATGGTCTGCCGTCCGTAGGCTCTGGTACCGACCTCAAGAAGCTAATTGGTTTGTCCAATGTACATATCAATTCTTACCAAAAGAAAGGGCGTGCGTATGTCGGCTTCGAATTCGGGTGTGATTGGGACGAAGAACATAACTTAGGCGTCATGACACATGGCATGAACGTCGTGGAAGTTGGCTATGCTGACACATCGTTCCTCGAATGGATTGCAGAACGAGATGGTGGTGCGCTTGTGTGACTCGGCTCACCAATCCAGTGCTTACGTTGATTGCGGCGGGACTGCAATTATAATCTGACCAACATTAGTTGCAGACTGACGCCAACTAGGGACTACTAGGGGAATTAGATATTATCGGCAAGCTGTGTTTAATAAACGAGTGGAATTCCATTGACCATGGAGGGACAGTAGATGGGTAGCGATCTCAAGGATGATGTCACGAAAGCGGTACGTGCTGGAGACATCGCGAAAGTGAAGGAACTGTCGGTGTCTGGATATTCAGTAAATGAAGCTGATATATATGGCGACTATCCTTTGACGGCTGCTTGCCATTCTGGAGACGATCTGAAAAGAGTGCAGCTGCAGATGGTGAAGTTGCTCCTGGAATCTGGAGCTGACATTGCGGTCAAAGACAACTACGGAAGATCACCGTTGATGAATGCTGCTAAGGAAGGACATCTAAAACTCGTTCCCATTCTGCTGGCAGCCGGGGCTGATCCAAACCAAGAAGGTCGGTATGAGGGTCTTCCGCCGCAGACGGCCTTGACCGAAGCTGTTGAAGAGGGAACAAAATCTCATGCCGAAGTGGTTCGGCTACTGCTTGTGGCTGGCGCCGATCCTAATTTCAAAACCGGCCGACGTGGAGATGTGAGTGTATTGATGGAAGCGGTGTGCCGCGCATCTGCGGCAGCCATCGAAGCACTTATTGGTGCAGGGGCGCAGGTCAATCATGTTGCTTGGAGTGGCACGGCGCTGACAATTGCGATAGATGAAAACCGCCCGGAAATCTTCTCCGTGCTTTTGAAACACGGGGCTGATCCGAATTTGCGAATGCCTGAGACCGTTGCCCGTCCAGAATTAGCTGGAAAAACGGCCATCGAGTATGCCAGAGAAAAGAAGGCCAAGAAATTCCTTGCCATTCTTCAGCCAGAAACACAATCTCAATCAAATGCTGCTGGTTCGCCTTCTGTTGCGCAGTCATGGGATCGGATCAAGCAAGGGCTAAAGGTTCTCAAGCCGGAGTTGCTCGAGAGTTTCAATAAAGGCGCCAGCGCCAAGGAAGTGCAAGAACTTGAGAAGGCCACTGGTCAAAAGTTGCCAGAAGCATTCAAGAAATTTTACGAGATCGCCAACGGTCAGCGTGAGGCGGTTGAGCTGGTGCCAGAACAATATTCACTTATGCCCATCGAGCAGATCATTACTGAATGGCAGTCCTGGAGATCTCTGGTCGACAAGGGAGAATTTAGCGACATGGAATCTTCTCCTGATGGCGGAATCCGCAGCGATTGGTGGCATGCTGGCTGGATTCCATTTTTGTCTGACGGTGGAGGCGATTCACTGTGTATCGACATGTCGCCTACAAACGGTGGCAAAGTCGGGCAGATTATCACGATGTGCCACGATGACAGAGGCCGTACACTCGTGGCGGATTCATTCGAAAGCTGGCTTGCAGAGCTGGCCGATGCAATCGATGCGCAAGCTTTATCCTTAAGCAGGTGATCAGAATGCAAGACATGCCTGGACGAGCCGGGCCTGTTTCTGATATGCGAGGACATGCGAACTGAGGAACGAAACTGACGAGTTACACATTTGCCTATAGATCACCGGCTACGGCTTTGGCTGCAATTTTTGCCATGAGTGCCTCGCGAACTTCAATTTTTGCTTGCGATCCTTTCGTGAATACGGCGATGAAAATAGTCTCTCCTTTGGGACCAACCATAACTCCGACATCATTCGTGGCTATGTTTTGCCCTGATACGTCGGTGCCGGTCCCAGTTTTGTGTGCCAATCTCCATCCCGCCGGCAAACCTGCTTTTAGTCGATTCGAACCTGTCTTGCAATTGAAGAGATCTTCCAGAATCATCGAGGTTGAGTTACTGGATAACAAATTGACGCTGTAGAGCTTTTGCACAAGGTCGATCATCGCATCGGGTGCAGCTGTATCTCTTGGATCTGTAAGAAACTTGTCAATCTGTAAGCTGTCAGTCATCAATGTCTTTATTGGACGGTCAACCCGGACGCCTTTGATTCCAGCTTCCGTTAGTAGGCGAGTCACTTCACTTGCACCACCTGCACGACGGATAAGAACATCGCAGGCCGTATTATCGCTGTCGCGAATCATTCGGCTTATCAGATCTTCAATGGTGAAATCCGATTGAGTTCCCTTCAGTACTTTATTGATAGGACTGTTGAAGGGAATCAAATCACTGCGGTGCACTGTGACTTTGTCTTGGACAGAAAGTTTCCCTTCGTCAGCAAGACGTAGTATTGCGATGGCAATCGGCAATTTGCACACGCTTTGCATAGGAAACGGCTTGGTTTGATTGAGCAAGAATTGTTTCTTTCTTGTCGTGTCCACCACCGCAATCCCCACTTCCCCCTGCACCCTTGCTAGCTCTTCATCACTCAATCCCCTTGTAGCCTGATCCGTTGGCGCTGCTATCGCCGGCAAAGCGAGTATCGATAACATCATGAAGAGTGTACCTGTCATTGTTACCAGTCGCGCACGAAGTACTGCCATAGTTCGTTCCCCTCCCCGAGACTTGTGATGCAAAGTCAAATGCGATTGTGTGTCACGATCACGTCGAAACTGCACCTGTCGCAATGATAATTGGCACACCGTTAAACGGGATTCCACATTGGGTTAAATTCGCGCTAAATTCAGGTCAAATGGAATCTCTTCGTCCACGGCGGAATCTCTTCACCGCAACCACCCCGTGCTGGCACCAGAGGCAGTGCGCCACTATTAACAATGGTGCAATCGCCATCACCACGGCACCAATAATGCGATCACACCAGGCGATTGCATCAGCTGTACTACCGGTGGTTTTGAACAAAGAAGCAGCCGAGAATCGCAGGTTCTGCGGTTCTCGGCTGCTTCTGACTCGCAAAAGCTCTAAGTTTTTACCGGAGCACTTTTTTGGCAGTGGCTGGTCGGTTCACGAGTTCTTTAGCGACATGTTCACCAGTGTTGCGATTTACCAGACGGTACACCCATGTCTGAGCGCCACCAGGACGTTTTTCTGCCGCAATCATGTCGGCAGAGAGTTTGAATTTGCTGCCTTGGGCTTCCAACTGAGCATTGATTTTCGCTACGACGTCGGTTCGGTCGCCGAAATATTGCGCTATACGATCGATGGTTTTCGCATCGAGTTTTCCAACCATCGCGGCGTCGGCGGCCGTACTCAAATCTTTCAAAGCCGCCGCATCGAGTTTCTGTTGCAGGCGCTCCACCAGGTTGGGAGCTACTTCTTTGATCTCCATCTTCTTAGCCGTAGCTGGCCGTTCGACGATGTCTTTGTCGACGGTTTCGCCACTCTTTCGATTTACCAGTTCGTATTTCCAGGTTTGGGCTCCACCAGGACGCTTCTCTGCAGCAATCAGCTCCGCTGATACTTTAAATTTGCTGCCCTGGGCCTCCAGTTGAGCATTGATCTTTGCAATTACGTCGGTTCGATTACCGAAGTGCTGTGCAACACGGTCAATAGTTTTTGCATCGAGTTTTCCATGCATCGCTGCGTCGGCTGCCGTGCTCAAATCTTTCAAAGCTGCTGCATCGAGTTTCTGTTGCAGGCGCTCCGCCACATTGAGTTCGACTTCTTTGGCAAAGTCCATTTTCTTAGCCGTAGCTGGCCGTTCCACTATGTCTTTGTCGACCGTTTCGCCGCTCTTTCGATTTACCAGTTCGTATTTCCAGGTTTGGGCTCCACCAGGACGCTTCTCTGCAGCAATTAGCTCCGCTGACACTCTAAATTTGCTACCCTGGGCCTCCAATTGCGCATTGATCTTTACAATTACGTCGGTTCGATTACCAAAGTGCCGTGCAACACGATCGATGGTTTTTGCATCAAGTTTTCCATGCATCGCGGCGTCTGCTGCCATACTCAAATCTTTTAAAGCCGCCGCGTCTAACTTCTGCTGAAGTTTTTCACGCAATTCGCCGTTAAAATCGATTTTCTTCAAACCCTGTTCGCCGCCCACAACGAGCTCAGGCACCACTACCTTACCTGCTGCTTTCAAGTCCTTCAATCCTTCCACTGCATCCGCAGCAGCCTCCGCCGCAGCGTCTTCTCCCGCTGCCTCTTCTGCTGCGTCTTCTTCGGTTTCCTCTTCTAGATCAACTACTTCGTGT
>JAKFUT010000343.1 GCA_021732565.1 Candidatus Obscuribacterales bacterium | reverse complement strand
GTCTTGGGAGACGGCTTCAGAACAACAGTATTGCCCGCCACCAGGGCGTTCAGCACCGAGGACGCCGGAATGGCGAATGGAAAATTCCAGGGCGAAATCACCGCAATGATACCGAGCGGATCGAAGACGTTGTACGCCTTCTTGAACGGAAAGAACAAACGGTTGATGCTCACCGACTCAGGAGCCAGAACCTTAGGAGCGTTCTTCTTCAACCAGGAGCAGGTCTCCAGGACAGCGAAGACCTCACAGATGAGGCTTTCGATGAGCGGCTTGCCCGATTCGCGGCTGATCAGCTGCGCCACTTCGAGGCGTCGAGCCATAAGCATCTTGCGAAACCGCTCGACGACAGCCAGACGCTCGTCAATGGAGAGCCGGCTCCAGGTACCGAAGGTCCGACGAGCGATATCGACCTTGCCCTTGATCTCGGCCTCAGACGAAGTATTCGTTTCGCCGATCAGCTCAAGGGTAGCCGGATTAACAGACTTGAGAACGCGGGTCTCAGTGTTCAAAGTCACCATGGCACCTCCTGTTCAGGCGTCGCATATGACCGGAAGATTGCGGCATACAGGCCATGCAATTCATCAGGAATACGCAAGCCATGCCTAGTTATGTCGCGCAAATGCACGTTTGAGGGGCTTGAAAAGATTTCGTATACTTACTGCGGGGCGATTCTTGGGACTTGTTGGACAAAACGGATAACAGGGCGACCCTAAGCCATGACTGCGCTCCAATTCAAGCCGGCCACCGTTAATAATCAGTTACCTCTTATCCTCGCAAGCAACCTGACTTTAGCTAACGCAGTTGTTGCCATGTTCGGCGGGCTTTGGCGCATTCTCTCCGCGATATTTGCCTGAGAGAACTGCGCGAAGGGTCTTGCTGGCCTAAACCGCCGGGAACCAACACAATGATTAGCAATTTTAAAGATGTCAATTCTTCTCAACTGGAAAAGCAGAAACTGGCGAGAGCGAAGGCCGGGAGCCTCGTCAGTTTCTCTGACTTATGGACCTTCCTTCTTCTTTCCAAAATTGAGAGACTGGCACACTTGATTGATAATGTGCTGGGAAACAATCGCGTCCTCCTTGGCTGCGCCCGCTACATCCCGTTTGTCGATACAAACTTTAAGAAGCGCTGCATGCCAAACAATGTTCTTTGGATCAAAACTGATTGCTTCGTTGTACTCCTTCGCAGCGCTGTCCAATTCTTTACATTCAAAAAGCACGTCTCCAAGAGCCCCATGCTCCGCGGCTTTGTATTCGCTGGAGTCGGGCTTGTGTGCAGCGAAGTCAAACGCAGGCGGACGAAGAGGTACCCCTGCACGCTCCTCGGGAGGCGGTTTAATTGCATTGAATAATTTTGCAAATTCCAACGCTGCGGTCATATCTTTTTCCTGGTAGTAGCAGGTGGAAAGACCCGAATAGAGGCGGCACAACTTCAAAGAGAAACCGGCATCTCGGCTCTTTTGGGGTCTCACGGAATTCGCCTTTATCAAGAGCTCTTTGGCTTCATCCCATTTCCTGTCACTTACCAAAATGCCTGCACAGTTGCTCAAACATTCCCAGTTATCTGGACAATTCAACTTCCACTGATTCAGGATTTCGCGCAGCTTTGCGTCATCTTTCTTGATAGTGTCTAACGAGGCAAGCAACTGATAGCTCTGGTTTCTGCGTGGATTTAGCGCTAGAGCCTTTCGCAATTCCAGCTCTGCTTCGTGCAATCTGCCAGTGACTCTATAGCTGGAAGCCAACGCATGGTGCACATCTGCCGAATACGGCTTGATGGGAACAAGCTGTTTTATAACTTGCGTAGACTTAAACGGCTGTCCACAATATGTGAGAAACGCAGCATAGTGAACCGCAGCCAGAAAAGACAAGCGAGGGCATCGTACAGCCTGTTGAAATTGCGTGCCTGCTAGTGCTTTCTGCTTCATTTCGATGTATAGAAGCCCGAGGCGATCATGCCAAAGAGGATCATCGGGCGCAATTGCACCGGCGGCTTTGTAATGTTCTTCGGCTTTCTTCAGATCTTTCTTGCCCTCAGCCAGCATTCCGGCAAATATTGCCTTTTGATATGAGCCCGGCACAGAAGCCTCACACTCGGCATACAATTTGGACGCATTTTCCAAATCGTGCCGATACCAGTAAATAGTGGCCAGCTTTGCCCGTGAGGGTAGCTCAGTTTCGTCAGTTTCAGCGGCCTTTCGCCAGTACCGCTCAGCATCATCAAAATTTCCTTTGGCAGCCCTCTCAATTCCGCGAGCACGCAAGACGAGCCGATCACCGGCAGGCTCCTTATCTAGTCGCCTCCACATTTTCTCAGCCTCGTCGGGCCGCCCGGCGCGATACAAATGCTCGGCCGCCATCACCACTGCAAGTATGTTATCCGGGTCTAGCTTCACTGCAAGTTGGCTGCAATACGCCGCACCGGCATCATTATCGTCCTGTCGGAATGCATGCGCTATAAGCAGAATATACCGAGCCGCCTTTTTCCTGTTGCCGGAATTCACAGCTTCAATGTAAGGAGCGCACAGGGCTGCAATGGCCTTGCCCGGCTGAAACTCCACCAGATCTTTATATCCGGCGGCTACCCGCACATCGTCTGCGCAGACCGCAGAAACACCGGATGGCGGACTCGCCTGCGCCCCAAAGCATCCTGCCCCCAACATCAACCAGGCAGAAAAGGCAACCATGGTAATTTTTGACCGTTTCGCGCCCGACGCGCTCAAGCTCGCTTTCATTAAATTGATTCCTCACGCTTGCGACGGTCGTGAAAGAATTCTAGCAACACATTCCGACAGCGATCCTCCAGTATTCCACCGACGACCTCCGGAACAGGGAGCGCACGACCTTTAACGAACAAATTGAACGCAGAACCGGCGGCGCCCGAAATCGGGTCGTAGGCACCGAAGACGATCCGGCTTATTCGAGATTGAATTATTGCCTCAGCGCACATCGGGCAGGGCTCCAGGGTGCAGTACAGTGTTGCGCCGTCAAGTCGCCACCGCTTCAAAGATGCTGCAGCCTCGCGAATGCAAAGAATTTCCGCATGAGCGGTAGGGTCGTTGGTTATCTCCCGACGGTTAAAACCGCGGGCAACAATGGTATCGTCGATCACAATTATGCAACCGACTGGCACATCGGTGCTCGGTTCACGAGCTTCCTTAAGTGCTAATTCCATATACAACGCATCTTTGTGCACAATTACAATCTACCCTTTAATGCAAAAGAGAATTTGAACGGGTTGTCTAGAAATTCCGATTGTAGTGTACATACGCATAGTCTCGCCAGACGACGAGCTGCTTCTCCATAGCCCTCAATAATTGCTATCTCTCAAAGCAGATTATTGTTGGCCTGTCAGGCTATTTTCCGCCGCGCGGAATGGCACACGATTCTTTAGAGCGGATCGCGTTTGCGATCCGCTCTTTCTTCGGTGGGCTTTTTTATCACAAGCGATTTACAAGTATTTCTTGGTCACACCGAGTTCCAACGCAAACCGGTAGCCGATGATTTTATAGAGCAATTTAGCAACGAGGAACGACGGCGCGTGCAACCCGGGTATTGGCGCATACTCCACGATATCGGCGCCCACCACGTTCTTGCGAATGCACAGCTGCTTAATCAAATCCATAAGCTGATACCAATTCATGCCGCCCGGCTCGGGAGTCCCGGTTGACGGCATTATTCCGCTGTCCAGCCCGTCAACGTCTATGGTCAGATAAACATTGTCGGACAATGTCCAGATGATGTCGGTAAAGTTCCATTTGTCTTGATTGCGAGCCCAAAAAATGTTTATGTTAGGCTGCGCCTCTTCCATCCAATCTGCTTCTTCTTTACTGATATTGCGAATGCCAACCTGAGTAATATTTGGTTGAGGAAGCAAATTGTACAAATGATATGCAATGCAAGCATGGCTGTAGACATTGTCATCATAAGACTTGCGGAGATCGGCATGTGCATCTATCTGCAAGATGGACAAATCGGGATAACGTTCAATGCACGCAGCCACCGAGCCGTAAGTCAATGCATGCTCGCCACCGATAATAATTGGAAACTTGTTGAACTCTACTAAGGGTGAAACAACATTTGTTAGCGCCTGAAATGGCTTTTCAACCATGGCGGACTGAGGCTCGATCAACACCGGTGCACACGTTTGAATACCAAGCCGGTACGGTTCTACCCAGAGTTCATCATCAAAGAGTTCGACCTGTTGGCTCGCCTCGAGCACTGCAGCTGGTCCATTTTGCGTGCCTTTGCCGTAACTGGTAGTCGCCTCGTACGGAACCGGTACTATAGCCACTCTCGACTGCTCTGCAGCCGAAAACTCAGCCGGTAAACCGAAGAAATTTGCAGAATTTTCGCTCATTGCTTCTCCGCACGCCAAACAGGGATGACAGGCATTTATAGCATTTGTTCACCCCTATTTTCGCTTGACATTGCGGTATTCGGCATCAAGTTTTAGCAACTGAACAATTGTAGCGACCCGGGAAGTTTCTCTCCACCGCCTCTTGCTTTGTTGAACCTTGCCTTACGCCAATAGGGACAAGAAGCTGCAGGATATCAATCGGCGCCCCGCCCCTTCTTATCAGCACCGCTCTAGCAGCTCGTTTCGCGCGACTCCCCTAACGTGATTCTATGGCTTGCCGCAGCGACTCTGCACGGTGCGACAAGCTCCGACTCATGTGAACTGCGGATTCTTTATCCGCCTACCAACTATTCAATATATCGGAAATTCTTCGACCGCCTCAATAATTAGTCGGGGTTCCTTCAGCTCCGGCTCGAACAGAGCCATTCCATCGACGTGCCACAAAATATACATACTCGTGAAACGCGGATGAAACAGCCTTTGAAGAACAATGTTTTATCGAGGTTTTTGCTTCGGCATTTGACATGGCACCCGCGCATACAAAGCGACAAAGACGGCAAGCACTAGACACAACGCTCTGCAATAGCTCTGCAGAATAGCGTTTTCAACGGGAGGACCACTGGTGGAAAGCGCTATAGATTCGGTCATGAACATCATCGCACGCAGCATTGCAATTTTCGCCATTCGAGGCGGAGTCATGCTTCTATGCGGCGGATTCCTGGTGCTACTGAGCCGAAAGACTTTGCCGGCAGCTGGTTTCGTGCTGAGCGGATCGATTTTAACCAGCGCGGGCCTCGCCGCTCCCGAGATTTTCAATCGTCTAATTACCATGATAAAACAAACCGGTGGTAGTGAGTCTGCCCTTGCGCTCCTGGCCGGTACCTCGGTGGTGCTCTTGTTTGTCTTACTGGCCGGTTCGTTGATGGCATTGGGATTGCCCGGCCATATTGTGCGGATACGGGGTAGAGCCGGTGACAACGGAGTGCTGCGAGTGCTCACCACTCTCAGTATCGCCAGTCTGCTGCTGCCACCATGCTGGTCTATTGCACTCTTGATCGCATATTTAGACGAGAGAAGAGCACCGGCAAAGAACCTGGAAGGAGCACCCGCATTGCTCAATCGTCGAGTCACCACACCAAGCTCGGTAGTTGCCGAATGCTACGGAGTATGGGAATCAACCATCTTAACGATCAGGACAGGTCAATAGTCTTTTCGGCTTCCTCGCCCGGGCCGATGTCAACCAGAGACAAGCCCCGCCAAGATCATTATTATGAGCACCAGCGGTGCCACCATGAGCGTCACAGCGGAGCGACAGATTGCCAGTCTGCGCCCCGGCTCGCCCTTCTCCATGAATAGGAATGCCTTCAAGAGGTATACCCCGGAAACTCATCCCCATACTCACTATAAAAGTCAAAAGCGGGGAATGTGTGAGGGGAAATTCTGCAACATTCGGTAGTTGCCGAATGCTACGGGGTTTGGCAATCAATCATTTTAATGATCAGGCCAGGCGAAAAGCCATTTCGACCTTCCTCGCCCCGGGCAATGTCAGCCAGAAACAAGCCCCGCCGAGATCATTATTATGAGCACCGATTGTGCCACCATGAGACGTCACAATGGAGCGACAGATTGCCAGTCCGAGCCCTGCCCCTCCTTTCTCCGTCGAATCGGTGAGCGCAACTTGCTTGAACGGCTCAAAGATGCTCTCTTCCGTACCCTCTGGCAACCCCGATCCTTCGTCTATGACCTCAATACAAAGATTCCCCTCCGCCACCCTCCAGCCAATACATATATTTCCACCTTCAGGAGAAAATTTGATAGCATTGGAAAGTAGATTGACCAGCACCTGAAGCAATCGATCGCGATCTGCAAGTATAATGCACTGGTCACCGGCAAATGTCAGATTCACTTTGTGCGCCGCCGCCTTGCCCAACAAAGCTTCCACCGATTCCTTGACAAACCCTTCAATCTCCATTTCTTGCAATTTCAGATCCAGCTCCGCTGTAATTGACTTTTCCACCCGCAGTAAATCGTTGAACAATCGCACCAGTCGCTGCCCTTGATTCTGGGCTTGCTCCAGCTTCACTTTTACAGATTCCGGCACCTCACCCCATACCCCGCAGCATGCAATTGCCAGCGTCATTTCAATTGACGAAAGCGGCGTACGAATATCATGCGCGATCATTGCTACAAGTTGCTGTCGCAGTTTTTGTGCAATTTGCTTCTCACTGATATCCAACAAAACGCAAAGGAACTGCTGTGTATCTGCATCAGTGATGTTGACGAGTGAAATTTCAACTCGACGAGTCAGGCCGTCAGACCTGTTCACGTCCGCCTCAACAACCTTAGCCTGCGCATTCACGCTCAACCAGAAGAATGTGGATTCTCGCGAAATTGATTCTCTTACCGTAACAAAATCAGCTAAAGCGGCACTGGAAATTGCGATTTCCGCACAACCAAACAGTTCGAAGGAACGCTCATTGGCAAACTGAATATAACCGCGATCATTTACCAGAAGCACCGATGCTGGAAGCTGTTGTAACAGACTGCGAAAGCGCTCCTCGCTCGCTCTCACCGTTCGCAGAGCTTCCCGCAAATCCCGGGCCATTTGTTGAAAGGTGTCATCTAAGCGACCAATCTCATCGTCACCGCCAAAGGCCGGTAACAACTCTTGCCCCTCTGCCAGACGCTGGGCATTCTCGCCCAACAAGGCTAATTTGCGGGTCACATTCCTCGTCAAAAATCGCCCTGCCAGCAAAGCGATTACAAGATTGCTGCTGAGCGTTAGACCCATCATGGCGAGTATCCCGGTTTTGTAAGCCTCAGAAAGATGTGGACATTTCCGCAATCGTGCCGTCAAGACCTTGCGCGATTCCTTTTCATCATCTTGCAGCTCTTTGAATATCTCCAGACACTTGGCCCGCAACTCAAGTGTTCGTAGTGTAGTCAGTGTGCTTCCACCAAGTCTTGTCACAGTTACTAACTCGAAAACCATTGACTGAAGCTTCTTCGTAGCCCTGAGCGCGAGAACATAATGCTTATACATTACTGGATCATCTTTAACGGCCAACCTGAATTCTTCCAGAGTGTTGGTCAGAATACCGTCCTGATAATTGATTCTCTCCTTGAGAAAAGCTTCACGGTTGCCCGTATAGAGTAAGCTTACCCCCGCGAGTTCGGCTATTCGCCTGAAAATAGACAGCTCGATTTCCATCGTGCGGCGAATGCTTCGCTCGTCACTCGCCTCGGCATCAGCTTGCTTGAACAAGAAAACCAGAACAACGGAAGAAATGAGACTGACCAGCAGAGGCAGACACACTAATGCCAGAACCTTCTTTTCCAGCGAACCATGCTTAAGCGCTGCATTTCCAAAAAACTTGTCGCGTTCGGCTCTCACATTGCCGACACCATCAGGCATAGGTCAATCCTCAAAGACACATCTTTGGTTCCCCCGCTAGTACACGCGTAAACACTCGGGCCAGAGCCAGACATAGACAGACTCAATTCTTGACGCAACAGGCGGTTTAGAGCAGCGATCTCGGTTGCGCAAGTAGCCTCACGGAGGAAGCCTGCATGACGCGGCGCTATTTAGCTCTCACTTCTGCCAGATGTGAGTAAATAGCGCCGCACCACAGATTTTGAGCTCAGACAAGTTCTATCGACGGGACCCCGGTTCATCAGAGAAGGCAACGGTATTTATCAAGTTTCCAGTTCTGTTGCGGAGCGTAATGAAATCTTGTCCATTGGACATTCTTGCGGTATTGAATCGGTACGGGCTTCCTTGCCTCTCTAGATTTTCATTTAACCTGGTGACTGCGGTCCGCACTCCTTGCTCCCCTGAGGTCTCGCTTATCCTTCTCAATTGAGACGCTAACTGATTATGAGCCTCTCTTCTTTGTGCAGGGTCGGAGATTTCTGAGGAAAATCTGTTTCCAGTGGCAAGGAAGTCTCTCGACTCTGCAGTCTCTCTGGGGGCCGGCGCCTCGTTCGGCCTCGCCCCCTCATTGCGCCGGTCTCCCGGCTGCTGCCTTTCATCGGAGATTGCCACGGTTGAGAGGAATTCCCTATCTTGCGCATTGCGCACAGTGAGGAAATCCTGGCCATTTGACATTCTTGCAGTGTTGAAACGGTAGGGACTATTCTGAGTGGCCAGCGAATCGTTGAGCCTGCTCACAGCATTAGCTACGCCGCGATCTCCAGACACTTCGCCGATTCTCTTGAGCTGATCGGCAAGTTGGCGGTGAGCAGCATTTCGGTCTTCCCGGGACATTTCTGTGGTGAACCTTCTGCCAGTTTCCTCAAAATTCCTGTTGGCTGTTTCTGCCGGTGTCCGTTCCGCCCTTCTATTGGAGTCGCCCGCTTCAGGCTTTGCGGGGGGCGGGTCGCCTGCTTCACGTCTCTCCGGCGCCCGATTTCCAGCGCCAGCTTCGGGTTTGGCAGGAGAACGTCCCTCTTCACGCCTTTCAGGTCCGCGATTTCCATCGCCAGGGGCCGGAGATATCGTGGCATTCATCCCCAGACCACGCTCGCCCTCATGCCTCATGTTAATGCTTCTTGCTCCATTAGGCTCTTCATCAAGCCGGAACTGCATTCGGGAGCCTGCATCTTTAAATTTCTGATTCAGTTGCCGTACCGCGTCAGCTGCTTGATCAGCCGGTACGTTGCGCAACCCCGACGCCAAATTCGTCAGAACTTCTCTGCCAACCACAGGATCTAGCAGTTGACCTCTGCGCTCAATTGCTCCGTTCATAGACCGGATCAGTTCCGCTCTTGCCTCCCCGGGTTTTCCTTCCGGTCGCGGGTCTCCCGCTTCAGGCTTTGCCGGGGGCGGGTCTCCAGCTTCACGCCTTTCCGGCGCACGATTTCCAGCGCCAGCTTCGGGTTTGGCAGGAGCACGTCCCTCTTCACGCCTTTCGGGTCCGCGATTTCCATCGCCAGGCGCAATCGTGGCATTCATACCCTGACCGCGTTCCCCCTCATGCCTCATGTTAATGCTTCTTGCTCCATTAGGCTCTTCATCAAGCCGGAACTGCATTCGGGAGCCTGCATCTTTAAATTTCTGATTCAGTTGCCGTACCGCGTCAGCTGCTTGATCAGCCGGTACGTTGCGCAACCCCGATGCCAAATTCGTCAGAACTTCTCTGCCAACCACAGGATCTAGCAGTTGTCCTCTGCGCTCAATCGCTCCGTTCATAGACCGGATCAGTTCCGCTCTTGCCTCGGCAGGTTTTCCTTCCGGTCGCGGGTCTCCAGCTTCAGGCTTTGCGGGGGCCCGGTCTCCAGCTTCACGCCTTTCCGGAACACGATTTCCATCGCCCGAGTTGGCAGTGGGCGTATTTGAGCGATCGCCAGGTGTTGTCTGATTGCGTCCATCAGACTGACCTTGTCCACCGTCGAGGGTGAGCTGGCAACAGTTTAGAAATTCCTGCGCTCCAGAGTTCGCGGTAACACCAGTTAAAATGTCGCTATTAAGTCCAGCGAGAGCCTCCCTACTGGCGGCAGAATTGGATCGGGCTTCGGGTGATTCGTTAACCGAAGATTCACTAGAATCAGTTTCAGTGCGCATTAGTATTACCTCGAGAAGGAGCCGAGCGATCCCACACAAAATGGGACTAACGGAGTTACATTGGCGCAGTAATAGTTGCGCCCTCAACATCAAATAAACAATCGAAACGCGTGGAATTGCTTGGTGATGCCAGAAGAGTGTGCTTCAGTGGAGCTAAGCAAATCCTATTCGATTCTTAACCAATTTCTAACCGACTAAAACGTCAAAGAGTTGGGCACGATAACATTGTTCCGAAGGGAGTGTGCAGATGGCGAAAATTCTTGTCATCGAAGACGATCGAGAGCTTCGCTCCAATCTAGTTGATTGGCTGAGATCCGAACATCATCTAGTTGACGAAGCTGAAACAGGCAGCCATGCCGCAGCTTTCCTTGAGACACAGTTATATGATTTATTGATATTAGATTGGAACTTGCCCGATACAACCGGAATTCAAATCCTCAAGACCCTGAGGCAAGCGGGCTCCCCGGTCCGAGTCCTGATGCTGACAGGAATGGACTCCATTGAAGATATTGAAACAGGATTCAGGCAGGGCACCGATGATTATCTGACAAAGCCGTTTCAATTCAGAGAACTCGTCGCCCGCATAAGTGCACTACTGCGCCGTCCCGCTGTATTTAACGGAGCCCTGATTTCCATCGGGCATATCAGTCTAGATACAAGAACCAGGCGAGTTTGCAAAGACCAAGAAGAAGTTCGCCTCAAACCTCAGGAATATTTATTGCTCGAGTTCCTACTGAAACATCCCAACGAAATACTCTCCATAGAGCGTCTGCTCAGAAGTGTTTGGAACTCGGACTCCGAGGTGTCTAGCTCTTCGGTTTACACTTGCGTAAACCGGTTGCGCCGAAAGCTCGATCGCGAAGATGGAACCACGATCATTCAGACTATTCATGGAGTCGGCTATCAAGTCCTCACAGAGTAATATGGAAACGCAGTCAATCAGTACGCCGGCATGAGTGAATGGAGGCAATGAGCAAGCAGTCGATGCGGATACTAGCTTGTATTACATTGGTTCTCTGCGTGGCGTCTTGCTCCAAACCCGTCATAATGCCGCCTGTTGTGGCGCAGGCGCAATATGAATTTGAGCGAGTCGCCGATGGCCGACTAGTTCCACCGCCAGACTATGCAGACGATGAAGTAGCTCATCAACTGGAGGAGCAAGGCTCACGACTGATAGACCAACATCGGCTGATTGAAGGCAAAGCAAAAGTAAGAGAATCAATACGTCGGCGCGAACTTTTGTTCGGACCGAATCACTGTTCCATATTTGGTTGCCTCAAGCTTTTGAATGCCGGGGATACCAATGAAGACCACATGGAAAGCCTGAGAAAGCAAGTTCAGTTCTTTCGAAAGTGGTTAGGAGAGGATGATCCTGATACGATCAGGAAAATTGCCGAGCTGATAGAAGTGAGCGACTCGATCTTGCTCTCGCACGAAGATCGCCACATAGCGGCAGAGTTGGTGCAGTATGTGAAACAGCACTGCAAACCTGATGATTTTCGCGTGCCTGTCGCAGAGACACTGCTTGAGTTCAGTCAGAGGATTGACTCTCCCGGCGATACAGATCGAGAGAGAGTGGTTGACATTCTTGCTAGTTTCAAGAAACAAAAAATGGGCGAAGGTCAGTCGCCTGCGAAGAATTACCTGTATCTAGGAGCACTTCTTGATCTCAGCGCGGTGGCACAGCGACGATGCAAGAACAGTGTAGCACTGGAAGCCGCTCAACTTGCCGCAAAATGCGGTGATCCAATTTATCAGGTGAACCGTACTATTTTGTCACTCTGGCTAAATTGTAAGTTGCGACTTGCTTATATTCACATTGAATTGATGAACCGGTCGAAATCTGCAAAACCAATACTGCAGAGGGTCTGGAAAGAGATTTCCTCCTTGCCGCCGGGGTCGGAGGCTGGCAGCAAAGAGCGTTGTGAAAAACTGATGGCGAAAGTAGGAATGAAACCTGAATGTCCCTGATAAAATATCCCAGAACACGGCATATCGAAGGTTCGCGCCTGCAGCCGGGAGATGAAGATCTCGACTCTGTACCCTTTTCAGCGATCGAGGGTCGCTTCGCGGTTGTTGAAGAAAAAATGGACGGCGCCAACAGTGCTATTAGTTTCGACGAAGACGGACAGCTGAAACTTCAGAGCAGAGGGCATTTTCTCACAGGAGGACCAAGAGAGATTCACTTCAACTTATTCAAAAGATGGGCCAATGCTCATGCAGATGCGTTGCGAAAAATTCTTCAGCACCGGTATATAGCTTACGGTGAATGGGTCTATGCAAAGCACACCATGTTCTATGATCTGCTTCCACATTACTGGCTCGAATTTGACGTTTTCGATCGCGAACAACAAGTCTTCCTGAGTACGAAGGAACGCTCCGCCTTCTATGCCGGAGCTCCCGTTCTTGCGGTGCCAGTGCTTTTTAGAGGCGAATTGAAATCACTGCCACAATTGACGAAACTGCTAGGACGTTCAACTTGCATCAGTGATGCTCACATGGATCGCCTCAGAAGTGTTTGTATTGAATCTGGTTTCGACGCCGAGAGAGTGGTTCAAGAAACAGACTATGGTACCGAAATGGAAGGACTCTACATAAAGGTTGAAGAAGACGGCATCGTAAGAGAACGCTACAAATTTGTTCGCAGCAGCTTTCTTACCAGGGTGCTTCAGTCGGGATCACACTGGCTAAACAGGCCGATTGTTCCGAATCAATTACAGCCTGGCGTGAATCTTTTTTGCCAAGACAGTGAATGAATTCTCGTGCTCTTGTCGTGAGCCGGAACGGACGACCGGTTTGGTCAACCGCTGCGATAGATACTTGAGAGGATCGCCTAGCCGGGTCTTGTGATAGTTTCATCAGAAGCGGGGATTCATTGACAGAAGGGGAACAGAAGATCCTCCCGGAAAGCTTTTGATACGGGTATTCTCAGACATGAGGCGCTTGAAATTTGCTTTGCTTTTGGTTCTGGCAAATCGTACCCTTGAGGCATCGTTTCGAATCTTTTCCCGGATACAAGTTATAGCACGAACAAATTCGCCCTGGCCAACAACACAAACCTCGCAACATTGGCAGGAAGATCCAATGCGTTGAGTAAACCATAGCCAAATATCATTCGCTTCACAATAACGTTTGACTGCACTCACCTCACGTGTCGCCAGATTTCATCGGTTGCCCCCGAAACCACAACCTGTTGCTCCGTTTCAAAAACGAGCAGGAGTTCACATGATCTGCTTCTTCTGGACTTGCATTGGCGGAATTGTATTGGACATGGCCTATCCGTCTTGCCGCCGTCGCGATGATCACACACCGATGCCAGGTGCCCTGATAGCAGTACTCCTGCTATTAGTAGCGGGCAGCTCAATTTTCATGGCCGTTAGCACCTATCCTGTGTGGAGCGACCCGCTCCGCGATTTTCAAGGCGAAGCTGAAGTTGAGATCGCTGCACTGAAGCATTCACTGGAAAGCAGCAGCGCTGCTCCACCCGAGCGAGTTCAAGAAGCAACTACTCTTCTGCGGTTTGCAGAAAATGAGTACGCGCATGCCAACCGAATTGACTGCCTTGACGGGCTGAAGTTAGCCACTTTCCTCTGTGCTAAGGAGTTTGCGACCAAAGGACGTAACGTTCTGCAAAATCGCTGATCTGCCGTAAGACCTTGTACCAGTAGCATATTGGCAGAGGACCCCTTGATCGCTGCCAAATATACGCAGATCCCACGTATTTGTGAAAAACAATCCACGTAAGAAAGGGAGTACACCAAGATGAACGATCAAGATAGCAAGTTGAAGCAGGAATTGGTCATGGCCTCTTTCGTTCTGGTTCTCCTAACGGGCTTACTGTGCAACTGGCTTGCTGACTGTGGCACGGGAGTATGGACCTTGATTGGAGCTTATGTTCTACTGCCGTATCTTGTCCTCCTCGGGAACAATCGCCTCCTCATCTCACTAACCGGCGGGCTCAGCACCGCTCTGTTTGCAACATGCTGGTGTCTGGCCAGCCACCTCCCGCACTCGCACTGGCTCTTACCAATGTGCATCTGCTCCATGGTGCTCACCGTGCTTGGTGCCGGGGGCACCCTGCGAAAATTTGCATATCATTGACAGGTTCGGATCGTCGCAGGGCAACTTCATCGGGTGCAGACTAAATGCACCTGATGGCTTTTCGCCCTTTGTCATTCACATTTCGAGATCGGAACTATCGGATGTTCGCGGCGGCGAGCAATGATAGGCACAAGATCCAACTGGTCTTCTAACCGAGTCTGATTGGTGCCGAAACTATGCGCGTTAGAAGTCAGCACCGATGTGGCTTCAAAATTGCCCGGTTCAGTCCGAGCCCTACTGGAGCTATGTGGCTTGGCACTCCAGCAGACACTACCCGGTGAAAAGCCGATACTGAAAAGATTCCTTCACTGGCAAATTTTGAAGGGACAACTCGTCGGGCTCATTTGCCCGACGAGTTGTCCCTTTAAATCCAGAATCGAACGGAGCCTACATTTCACTTTCTCTATCTGCTATCACCTTTCTCTCTGCTACTCTCTTTCTCTCTTCTCTTTTCTGCCTATAACTTTCGCTCCTGTTCAAACGATTTTTACTCGGCACTTACCACGGTGTCATGGGAAAGTCTCCTAAAGGCCTGCGTGGGAACCCTTCCGATGACTTATCCTGAGCTAAAGTTACAGGCAGACTTCTCTTTTTTACAACTATCACAGATCGTACGGCGCTCATCAACAAGCAAGAAGCAAAAAGTACATATTCACTAAAGGGCGACGCCTTTTAGTGAATATGTACAGCAAAAACAAAAGGCCTTTGCGGCGGCTGATGCTTAAGGCAATATGCGCCTATGCAGCGACCTGGCATTTCCCGGGTGCAGAATCGATGGCCTTACGGTTGCTTCCCGGCCGTTGAGACAGGTTCCATCCGGAAGATGAAGCAATAGGACGCCCTGCCGTTGCCGTTTTCGATCCACACCCGCCAGATCTGCCCCACCTGCGGCAGGTGATTGAACGGCACGTAATCGTCTTTTTCCCGAATGATGCGCGTCTCACCAGTCTTGGTGCCACGCACCTCGACGACCAGCTGAGTGGCGTTCCACTTATTCGGCCCGTACTGCTTCTGCACGATGCCGACGATCTCCACCTCGGGATTTCGCGCGGCATACCCCTCCCATTCGTTGCGGCGTTCCCATCCTTGCTCGTACGTGCTGTAAATCGCGTAGCCCATCAGGGCCGCGAAGCCGAGCACGACGAACAGCAGACAGCCCACGGCCTCCTCATTGGTCATCTGCGAAGACGGCTGATGCGCACCAGTTTGCTCCTTACCATCGCACATAAACAATCCCCCCTGTGCAGTCGGGACTGGCGCTTGTCTTGCGCCAATCCCGACTGTCTTGGTTGAAACAGTGTCTTCTGAAACCTCTTCGAAGAAGAGCTGGAGCTGGTAACAGCTCAACCGGGCACCAATTCTAGTGCCCGGTAAGCGTTGGTTGCGACAGCAAGTCGAAGCTTAGCGAGACGCTGAGTCCCGCTTGCTGAGCAGCTCGTCCCGGTCCGGCAGAACGTGCCCCGCGGAAAACCGTCGCACAATCAGATATGTGGTCAGGAACCCGAGCCCGATGCTGAACAATGCCAGTACCGCAGCCACCACGAACTTCCAGCCGTCCTTGTCCTTGCCGACGCGGCTCAGTCCATCCAAGACCACTTTCAGCGCACCGCCGAAGTTCTGCACCACGGACATGGTGTTATGAATCTGGGCGTACGTGTTGTAGATCGACACGCCCCAATTGAGCAAACCACCCTCGCGAAACGTCCGCGCCCACTGGTCCACAGTGATTGCCAGACCGGCACCAATCAGGGCGGGCGTACAGAGAACGTACCACAGCGACACGAAGAATTCGGCGTTGGTGGAGTCAATCCACCCGACTCCGTAACCGATGCCGCCCACCAGAAGCATGTAGCACATACCGAAGCCCAGACCGGACATGACCCAAGCACACCACCATACGAATCGTTGCCAGCCACCGACGGCCTTGGTTTCAGCATCGGAGTAGGCGCAGCCCAGAGCGTTGAGGAACGAGATGCCGCCGTTGAACAGCATCAGAGCAAGCAGACCGAGGAGAACCATTGCATTCCCTTTGAGGCGACCGCCGCTGGAGCCGTTTGGAAACGTGGCGACGGTCTAAATTGATTGGGACAAGAGACTTGCAGCAACTGGCTTTTACCATTTGACAAGACAGGGCTTGCCGTATCAGCCGGAGTGTCTTGCGTCACTTACTGCGTCGGTGACGGTTGGGCCTTGAACAATAGACTTGACGTAACGCAAGCAGGTCATTTGCTGTGTTAGGCAAGACGGTTCAAACCAGGAACACACATTTCTGCTCTTAGAAAAATTCGAAGTCGAAGGACTGGTATTTATCGAGACTATTTCCTTGTAGAACAGAAAAAAAAGAGATGACCATTTGTACCAAACCCAATCGCTTGAAATCGCGGTTTAGGGGGTGATATCCCCCGGTGTGTGTGCGAATCCTAATAAGCCCTTCCTCGCGCTAACTGATGCGCCATTTAACATTCAACCTGCGTACCGGTCGGGGGCTGAAGAAAATGGCAAGAGGCCTGCAAGGAGTCTTGTTTGGGGTAAAATAATATCCCCTGCTTGGAGAATTCGTGGCCATGAGCATGAACGGGTGTTATATCAGTGTGAAACCGACAGACGTTGAAAAGCTGCAAGCCAACGACGAATTTGTAGACCAAATAATCGAAGAATCTGATTCAGACGCTCTCTCCATTGAAAAGAGCTGGCAGGCGATTCATTTTCTTCTGAACGCTGATCCGTGGAAATGCACTGCTGGCCCGCTCGGCAACGCAGTTCTTGGAGGACGAGACGTAGGCGAAGATATGGGATATGGCCCGGCACGATTTCTTACCCCCGAAGAGGTCAGCGCAACAGCCACCGCGCTGGAAGCAATCGACACCGAACAATTCGCCAATCGCGTGACGCAGGCAGATTTTAGAAGCGCGGATATTTACGTTTTTTCCGAGGAGAATCCGAAAGATCCCAACATCGTCGCGGAACTTGTCGGTTATTATGGCGAAATTCGATCCCTTTTCCGCGACG
>JAKFUT010000156.1 GCA_021732565.1 Candidatus Obscuribacterales bacterium | reverse complement strand
GTTGATATATACCCGGGTCTTCATCGATTTCAACAAAAGTTAATTAGAACGAAAACTTCTTTTATTTCCAGGGTCCCCGGGCGGAGGCAGGGGGGGCGGGCGCCTCGCACACGCCGTTTCTTAATCCGGTGTGTTATCTTAGGGCTCGCTTGGCTCTAATCCGGGTAATACCGCCTATCCCGGGCGCCAAGGAAAGCTGCGACCTTTGGCACCCGCAAATGTTGGCTCTATGATCCTGTGGCGTCGTTGGGCGATGCCAATGATTCCCGGGCCGGAAGTCAGTCCGGCGGCGTGGAGCAAGAAATTCCCGCTCCAAACATCTGCAGCGGAGGAGATCAGGTGAAAGTGATGAGGAGGCTAAGTTGGGCGATCTTTCGACACAGGACGAGAAGAAAGTAGCGTCTCTCAATTCACCTGAGACCAGGCGGTTGACTTTGCTCCCGGCAAGGCCAGATTTCAAATCGCCTCAAATGCAAATGAGTGCGGGCGCGATTGCGGCACTGCTCTTGTGCTTCGTGATCTATGGTTCCACTTGGAATACCGGCTTTTTGCTCGACGATTTTCTTCATATCAATTATGTAGCGGCAGCCTTACATGGAGATTGGTCTGGCTTCCTTGCGAACTTCACAGGAAACTGGGCAGGCTCCGACCTGATGAAAAGCTACCGTCCTCTTAGCTCTCTTTCTCTTTTTGTAGACGGCGCTTTGAGCGGGCTCAATCCTGTGTTCTTTCACCTGAGCAATATTTTGCTCTATGGAGGGTGCTCCTACTTAACCGGACTCATTGCCCTGGAGATGAGCGGATTTCGAGGAAATCGTCTGGGCGCTTCGGCGGCAGTCTGGGCTGCGTGCCTGTTTGCAGTGTATCCCCTTCATGCCGAGTCGGTGGCTTGGATCATCGGACGGGTAGATCTGCTGTGCACCTTTTTCTATTTGCTGTCGATTTTCGCATACTTACGATTTCGAGTAATCCGAGAGACGTGGTATTTCCATTTATCGCTAGGCTCATTTATATGCGCTTTGCTCTGCAAGGAAATGGCAGTGACACTACCTGCGGTGATCATAATGGCCGAAGTGCTTCTTTTTGGTGCAGAAGATAAGGCTCTCCCGAAAGATGTAAGAGACAATCGGCTGGTGCAGCGTGTATCGTACATTATGGCGTTCTTTTTCATTCTCAGCTTCATGGCGGGTATGCGCCTGTTAATTCTCGGCACCCTGGTCGGAGGCTACTCCTCCGAAGGTAGTTCGGGCATCAACTTGAGTAATCTTAGAGATCGGGCCAGCCTGTTGAAGATTATCTTTCCCGTACATGAAGAGATGCAGCTGCAGAGCTGGATTTGTCCTCTGCTCAACTTTGGTTATATCTCCGCCCTGGTTGTGTTTTGTGCTCGCATTTTAGCGCGTTCAATTCAGCCAGGAGTCATATTGTTTCTATTGGGCTGGATTGTAGTTGCAGTTCTACCAACCTTCCAGATCTGGCACATATGGCCAAATTTAGTTGGTAGTCGATTGTTCTTCACCAGTTCCGTTCCCTTCTGCATTTTAATCAGCTTGGTCGCGCTTCCGGCGATCGATATCATTCGCAAGAAATTCGCAATACCTTTGACGATCGCGGGTACCATCTCGCTTGGTTCAATGTTCCTCGCCTGGACAGCGCTTTCGCAAATGAGTGTCTCTCCATGGGTTAAGGCGGGCGCGCAAGTGAATGTTTTGCGCCACCAGGTGAAACAGGAGTTGGCTTCCATTGCCGAAGGCGATCACATTCTGTTCCTGAATCTTCCCACCGATTATTCCGGGGCAGGAATGATCACCCGGGAACAGTATTTGAAATTAACTGTCCAGCCACCGTTCGTTGAGAAAGATTTTTCACCAGCGGTGGAGACCATCGAACCGGTGGTGGCTGGCAGTCACGAGTTGATGTGGCCAAACCGCTTTCGCTCGATATCCAGCGATAAACATACAGCAAAGGTTTTGATATGGAGCAACAAAGACACCATGTTCGTACCATATCAGCAGCCAAAGGGCAACAAGGCATACCGATTCAACTTTGAACCCGAAGCACTGCAGAAGCTCACCTTCGAACCTCAAGACATGCACCCTGAACCTGCAAATGGATGGAAGAATACCGACGAGAAGTACTCAGTAATGGAATACGGGAACGATTTCCTGAGGCTGCGTCCCGGTAAGAGGCGGATATCGATCAAGCTGCCTCAGCCGGTTGGAGTAAGCCCGACGGCTTGTGACCTCATGTCTGTACAACTGGTCTCCACAAAGCCTGAGAGACTGGTTGATAAAATTAGCGTTGTATGGAAAGCCGCCGGTGCAGAAACTGAGCACCGAATGCCGTTGCATCCGGTGACACAGTCGCCGCTCCTCTCACCCGGCATTGTCACTCCGGGATCGCCTCCTGCAGCGCTCGCCTCACCCGAGGCTCCTGCTCTATATCGGACCTGGTTAGGGCGTCATCGTGATTGGACCTTGAGCAATGACATCAGTTCGATGGCGCTTTGCTTTGAACCTGGCGACTACGAAGTGGTCTTAAAAAGTGTAGAACTATCCTCCAGTGAATCTTTTCTCCCGCAGCTACACTGTGATCAGATGCAAGAAACGGCGAAAGGAACTTCAAAGCAGTCAACTTTGCTGCCAACTGCCGTTCCAGTGCTACGGTACGATTGTTCAAAAGTACCTGGTGCAACTTCTTGTAAGCTACTAGTCACTGCTGCTAACCATACTTTCGACGCCAATTTTATTGGAGAGAGCGATGCCGAATTGACAACCGCCTCAGGCAAGAAGCCTCTGGTCGAAATACCTCTTGCGACAATAACCGGAACACTACCATTACCTCGCCAGTTGCTTGCCGCTCCCGGAATTTACCAACTGCGCGCGGTGGCGCTTGGCCCGGGTAAAACGCTCGTCGGGCTTCCGGGAGAACCATTGACCGTTGAAATTATGAAGAATGAACGAAGCCAAGCTGATATACGTATAGACCCGTAGCGTTGCTTCGGGCCCCTGGCAAGAAAGGCGGTAATGCAGTGTCCCGAGATGAGATAGAAGAGCGCAAGAGAGATTATCGAGTCTACCGTTGGGCTGCGGTGATCATGCTGCTGGTGGCAATCACTTACGGCCTCACCGCTGTTATGTGGGAACTGCGTACACTACTGCTAGACGTATTACTGGCAATTACGGTGGCCTCTGCCATTGCTCCACTAGCGGAGAAGCTTGAACGAATTCGCATTCCGCGATTTCTCACAGTATTGACAGTTTACGCCGGTGTCGTACTCTTTTATGCCGGTGTATTTTGGGCCCTGGCCACGCCACTCAAAGAACAGTCTCAGCATCTAGCGCAGCAGCTGCCAACATTCTCCGAAATTATCAAGAACGGGTGGGAGCAACTTCTCGGATTCTTAGGCGACAAAGCCGCCATGCTAGAGATCCATGCCACGGATTTCCGTGAACCGGCCTTGACTCTTGCTAAGAAAACGCTGGATGTGACTGCGGGTTTTATGGGGCTGGCCGTCAATGGTGTGCTAATTCTCTTCCTCGCTGCATACTTCGTGATCGAAGCGGAGCACATTTGGAAAAATCTGGTGCTCTGGGTTCCACCGCAATATCGAGATCGCATCGGCTCCTTGATCAGGCCTCTCGGAGCAAAAATGGGCGGATACGTCCGAGGGCAAATACTTGTCAGCACCGCGGTCGCTTGCTTCTTTGGTGTGGGATTCACAGTCATAGGGTTAAATTATGGATTAGTACTGGGGCTGGTCGCCGGTATTTTGAACTTGATACCGTATGTAGGCTCACTGTTTGCTACAGTACTGGCACTTTTCGTGGCGTCCACACAGTCCATAACCATATTTTTGTTGACGTTGGTGGTATTTGCAGTTGAGCAATTTGCCGAATCGAATTTTATCGTTCCTCAGTTGCTTGGCCGTCAGGTAGATATGCATCCGTTAATTGTGATGTTCGCCATTCTCGTCGGCGGAAGCCTGGGCGGCGGCGTTGGAGCCCTGGCGGCGGTTCCGTTAACGGGTGCCTTATTGCTTATCGCCCACGAGTTTTATTTCAAACCGATAAATGGGGCGAACAAGGGAGCTGCGGTGAATTCCGCTTCCGCCGCGAAGATCGCTGAAGAGAGTTCGGAAAGACCCGTCGCTTCCGGCTCAATATCCGGCACGGCCGATCTAATCGCGGTTGAACCGGGCATGGTGGCACCAGCGAAGCCACAAGAGAACCAGGGAACCTTCGTTCCTCTTCCGGAAGCAAAGGAACAAATCGAACTTGAGCATAAGAAAGCGGAAGACTGATTTCTCCCGTTCATCTTAGCAATTTGAGGTTGACATCCACAAACGATTCACGCGCCTCATGAGCCTCGTGAAAGGAAGCCGACTGTGCTTTTCCTTCCATTAACATGCGCCTCAATTCTTTAACGGCGTCAGCTTGCGATATGGACAGCGGTATCTGCTTTCGCAGAGCAGCAAGCACATCGTCAGTTGTGAATTCCCGATGAGAATCGAAGCCCGCGTACATGCCATCTATGATCGCCTGCTCTATCTCGGCTCCCACATATCCCTGTGATGCTTTCGCCAATCTCTCAATGTCGAAATCCTGAATCAGGCGATTCCTCTTTTGCACATGTACAGTAACTATCTCTCTTCGTTCGGTTAACGTCGGCAGGTCCAGAAAGAATATTTCATCGAATCGTCCTCTGCGCAGCAGTTCCACCGGCAGAACATTAACATTGTTTGCAGTCGATACTACAAAGCAGGGTTTCCTTTTCTCCTGCATCCAAGTCAGTATCGAGGCAAACACCCGTCGACTGACTCCACCATCGAGATCGCCGGAGGCAAAAGCTTTGTCGAGTTCATCGATCCATAGCACACAAGGAGCTACGGTTTCAGCAAGCAACAGCGCCTTTCTCGTACGTTCTTCCGATTCGCCTACGAGGCTGCCGAACAACGCACCGACATCCAATCGTAGCAAATGCATGCGCCATACGCTACCGATGGCCTTGGCGGTAAGACTCTTACCCGTGCCGGGGATACCCAGAAGGATTATTCCCTTGGGCTCGGGCAGCATGTAGCGTCGCGCCTCCTCAGTGAAAGCACGCTCTCTCACACGAAGCCACTCCTTAAGAACATGGAGTCCGCCAATCTCATTGGTGCTGTCAATCACGGGAAAAAATTCAAGCGCCCGACTCTCTTTGATTACCTGTCGTTTTTCGTCGCACACCATCGAGATATGGCGATCATCAAGAACGCCATCGCGCACGACAGCCTTTGAAAATGCACGCATCGCTTGCGAGGCGCTGAGCCCCAGGGCTGCTCGTACAAGCTTGTCTCGCCCTGACTCACTAAGCTTAAGTTGTACTCCCGGAATGGACTGAACTCTTTCAATGACAGCTTCGATATCATTGTATTCCGGTAAGTGGAACTCGGTGATGAAGACTTCATCTTTGAGCTGATCGGGAACCTTATTACAACATCCCAGCACCAGGATGGATTTACGCACTTTCTTGAGTCGTTGGGCGACGTTTCGCAGCTTTCGCTTCACTTGAGCATTGGTCCAGACTTCGTCAAAATCTTTGAGCACGAATAACGCTTCTAATTCCATCTTCTCGATTTCTTCCAATGCCGCAATCGGAGAAGCCAACGATGGCAGAACAAATGGAATGGCCTTTTCACCTGCGTAACGAAATCCCTCGGACACATCCCACGTTATCAGAAATCGTTCCGTACGGGTGCAGAGTTTGCCAATTTGCTCTAGCGCTCGCGTTTCCTCCGTGGTGTTCAGATACATTAACGTGAATCGTGCTTGCAGAAGAGTATCGAGTTCCGCTTCAAAATTCATTATTGGCATTACTCCTGATCAACAACGCTAGTTTGATTGAGAAGCATCGGATCAATTCCGCTCAGCACGATGGTGCCATCGGCAGCTATGATAATCTCTGCACAAGGCGTTTGGCAAAGATCACTTTCGCAATATCTGTCTGTGAAAAATCTGCTGGCTTTATTGGCAGAGCCAATCAGACCAGATGCTATTCTTCTCTCATGCTCGTACCTTCCGGCCACAAGAACATCAATCAGTGAAAAGAGTTCGTCCTTGCCTGGCATTGCATCTATTTCGCTGAGCGAGAAGCCCGAGAACAGTATTACCGACAAGTTGGTTTCTTTGCGAACCAATTTCAGCAGTTGAAGCAATCCGGCAAGCTGTTGCAGAGGTTCGCCACCGCTAATGGTGAGTCCTTCCAACGCACTTGGATGAGATGTAATTTCTTTCAGCAAGTCGCTCGTTGACTTCGTGCTACCGGCAGCGAAGGAATGGGTTTCAGGATTGAAGCAGCCCTGGCATCCCAGAGTGCAGCCCTGGACCCATAGCACGGCGCGCAGCCCCGGGCCGTTCGCTCGACTATCAAAGACCAGATCATGAACCCGTAAGCGCAACGCCTCAGGCTGAGACTGAGGCAATCGATTTTCCTCGTCCACTTTGTGCAAAATATTCACGCGCTAATGGACCTCAAGCTTGTGTATTAATGCGCTCGGCGGCCGAGGTCTCGTCGTAGAATTCGCTGTGCAAATCTCGAATTATTAACTGACCGCCCAATGCTTGTTCCAAAGGTCCGGTCAATGTCATGCAGGCTGGTCCGTTGACTCCCTCGACATGAATCTGTACTTCGCCTTTGCCTGTGATAACGATCTTGATAGTCTCTATATTCATTGCACTTTCCTTGTAGCTGCCACATTCGGTCAGTGGTGGCTCCTTCCTTTTGTCGCCGCACGGCTTCTCCCTCGCCTTAGATCTCGAACGGCAACCGGGAGATCTGTTCAAACTCTACAATGCGGCAGCGCCACCTTTGGGCATTCCTGTCACTGACATCCGGCTTCAACTGGTCCAACTCCACTACTACTGCCATTCCCTGCGTTTCGCCGAGCGTTTGTCGAAGGCTCACGAAACCCGCCTCATGACTAAGTGGATCTCTTTGCCGTGTTCAATGTTTTCCTGGTCAACGTAGAATCCCTGCTCTGCAAGCTTATTTTTAACCACGTGATACGCATATCGTTGTGTAACCGCGTTTATGAACCGATTGTTGGGCAAAGCAGCTCGTCCGTGCCAATCTGCCACACATTCAATTCCTGATTCGTTAATTTTGAATCCGAGTTCCCCGTCAACAGGCTGGTTTGGTGAGGTTTCCAGAAGCAAGTCAACTGCTTCAGCTTCATTATTTCGTCGAACGGTACCGCCGTTGGCATAAGTGCAGCCAAGATCGTCCAGCGCCAACTTCAACCAGTTCAGGTCGGTAAGGACCGTCCGGATCTTGCTTAGATGAGACATGATTTCACCTCCTTACGGAACCTCTCTATACTTTCCCGCTTTAAGGTCTGCTGAATATAAATTTTGCTCCGTCCCCCAAATCGAAACTTCTACAGTTTTAGGCGGTAACTTGACTTTGGACTTTTTGTCATTGGCCGAATCACTTGTAACCTCAAACGAATTCTGCATTGTCCAGACTCTACCGAGGCGCCGCAGGAAATCTGAACTTACCAGTTCGCAGCCCGGGCCCCTCGATTCTATTAACGGATTTCGACGCAGCGCAAACTTGAGCAAGTTAGTCATCGCACGGATCTCCGTCCGCCAGCTCGATATCAGTCATGTCGCAAGGTAATCGGGTGTCTTCCCAGTCAATTTCTATGTCTAGTCCGAGCCTGTTTAGCAGTAGAGCCAGGGCCAGATCCAACAATTTTGTCTCTTGAATTGAGAGCCAACCTCTACGGCGCATTTCCTCAGCCTGCCGCATCAGCTCAACACTTGACTCATCTACCGGTTGATGGGTAATACGAACCAGTTCCTTCGACCAGGGCCAGGCATTTCCGTTTCCATCTGCTGTCCATGTAGTTACACAACCCGACTGCAATACAGCGACGATGGTACCGCCGCTGGTCACTTGCAGATCTACCAGAGGCTCACGTTTCAGACCATAGAGGGTTCCAAGCGGGCGAGCATCAGGAAGATGATTTACAATAACGGCGCCTCTTTGTGGCATTGCGGTGGCCGCGAGATCACCATCTTCGGCTAGCCCGATAAACACGTATTCCCATAAAGGAATCGTTTCGTTTATACACCCCATTGCATACTGGAAATTTTCAAGCGGCAAAGCCGAACTGCTGAGCTCGCCTCGTATCATATTGCACTGTGGCTGAACCTGCGACAGATTCCAGCAATTCATTCCCGGTTCAGTCCGAACAATTAGCTTCTCATCGTTGTGAAATAGTCTCAAGTTCCTCGAAATGTTGTCACTCAAACAACGCTGGCCAAATCTGCGCCAGCTTGAGCTCGGGCTATCCTTTGCAAGTATTATTGGAGCTGCACCGAAAAGAGAACCTGGATTTTGAAACTGATAGAGTCTTCTAAAGAAGTAACTATCGAAAATCGAAATGAGTGCATTGTCGTCGACTATCGCAAATCGCTTTCCGTCAGGGCTAAATTCAAGCAGCGGTACCTCCCTGCCAAAGGAGAGAGACTCCAATTCAATGTGGTGCTCGGCTTGGACTTCACCTTCCTGCAATATCCACAGGCGAACAAACATGGCACGCACATTGCAGTCGAACAGGAGACAAGCCAAACGATTTCCAGATGGAGTTATCGCAATGGCCAGCGGTGCACACTGATTGCCACGCCAGACATCTAAACGAACATGCTCTACAGGAATGAGGGAATCACCTGTTACTACATCGACAGCACTTGCTTTGCGATCAATCAAGAAGATGAACTCGCCATCCAGCGTGATGCGAGCGGTAGACAGTCTCTGTCCCCATTCAAGGGAGGTTGGGCTGCGCCTCTCCGGACCTGGCAGGTCAAATTCATTACAAGCGGCTGAATGCTCATGAATCGTCTGGAACAAATCCGGCTGATCATCCCCGGTCGGTTTCCAGCCCTGCTTATGCAGAAACTTCACCGCGCGGACGGTCCAAACGGGTGGTGCGGTTCGGGCAAAGCGCCACATACCGAGGTGATCCTGACGCAACGATAGAGACTCCATCACTTTCGCCCATCGCTCATCATTTCGGGCGTCGACTAATTTCGCTTCTTCATCCAACTGTTGCTGCATGCTGGTTCTCCTGACTCGATACCTGGTTAGATCCAAACCGAGATTACAGTCTCAAGTTGTCCCTCCAATAAGCCGGTTTGGAAAACGAACGCATTCTGCCATTAGAGTTTTTGTCCTCCACCATACAGGGGCGATTCTTGCAGTTATGTACCCGCTTCTATAGGCGAAAAGAAGCGGTCCCTTTTTTCAAAGTCATTTGCCTCATCAGAATCTTGCTCGATCCCATGGTGGACAGTTAACAACTCGTGGGGTTTGAGTGATTGGTCGGAACTTCACCAGTACTCCCCGGGAGATGACTCGTTAACCATGGCACTTTCCATTGGCCCGTTAGCATTAAGCGCGGGGGGGCGGAGCGTGATATCCTCATTAAATTGAAGCCAGTTGAGCCTTGCTTGAGTGAAAAGAGTGGTAGCGCGGACGAGGCGACGGAGGAACCACAGGGAGCGCTTACAAAAGATTGCAAAAGGGAGTGGCCATGTGCATTGTGAATGTGATTCGCAGGTTGTTCGCTAATAGCGATCTGCAAACTGCACGCAGTCGAAACATGGAGCTGGAGACCAGTCTCCAACTCTTGCGTTTACAGATTGACGACGACGCGGAGATAATTCGTGAACTTAAGTGCGATCTTGCTCGGGTTAAAACGCAACAAGAGCAAATGGTTTCAAATACAGTCAATCATCACATCGAAAATTTGATGAACGAAGTCGCATCACCTGTGGCGCAGCTGCTTTCTCAGGTTCACCTGCTTGAAGAAGAGAAGAAGCCGATACAAGCGAAGGATGTGCTGCTTGTGTCTAAGAGATTGATCAAAGCCCTTCGGTCAGCTGGTCTGGAGGTGCGGGGGGAAATCGGGCAAATCGCGCCGGCTGATTCCTCGTTGCATCAACTTGCCGCATCGAACGAAGTACTACAAGAACGTGATGAAGTGGTCATTCGCATGCCGGCAATTGCATACAGAAATAAAATACTGCGACGCGCAGTGGTAGTTCCGTCCACGCCGGGGGCGCCTAACTAATGGCCGGACGACTGGGAATTGACTTTGGAACCTCTAACACCGTGGTGACGGTCTGGAATGAAGCTTCGGGCACATGCAATTCTTTGCAATTAAATGACTATGCCCGCCTGCAAGAAACCGGCACCGGTCACAGTATCTATCTCATCCCGTCGCTGATACATTTTTCAACCGATTATCGGGAGTTATACGGAAATCAGGTAATTCAGAATAATCTTCACAACTCCAATCGCACATTTCAATGGATGAAGCGATATATTTCAAGGCGCAGCCCTGTCGAGCGATCATTTGATGGCAGAAGGTTGAATTACTTTGACGCCGGTAGGCGATTCCTTGTAGAAATTCTTACTACGGCAGCAAAGGTAATTCAACTACAGGACGAAGAGGTCGCGCTGACCCTACCAGTAGAGGCATATGAGGATTACGCTAACTGGCTGACTACGGTGGCACAGGAAGCTGGCATGCCCCGCTTTCGTCTTTTGGACGAGTCGTCCGCGGCCGCCCTCGGTTACCAGAGCGATATGGAACCGGATGATGTTTACATGATCTTCGATTTTGGTGGAGGAACTCTTGATGTTTGCGTTGTGCTGCTCAACGCGGAGTCGGACCACCATGGGCAGCACTGCCGCGTGCTTGGAAAAGCTGGTATCGAACTTGGTGGCACTACCCTTGACGAGTGGTTATTCATTGAAGTAATGCGTCGCAATGAGTGCACCGCGGAAGAAGAAGACGTAGCGGAAATTAGTCGACTGATTTTGACGGAATGCGAAGCGTTGAAAGAGAGGCTTTCATTCGAACAATCGGCAGAGCTCTCTGTCATGAATCCACTCACCGGTAGGTTGCTTTATATGGAAATGACGAGGGAAGAGTTGGACACGCTGCTCGACAATAACGATGCCTTCTCACACATCGATAAGACAATCAGACGGGCGCTAAATGCTGCTCGCGAACGAGGATTTGAGGACGACGCAATAAAAAAGGTATTCATGGTCGGAGGTTGCAGTCAGATACCCTCTGTGCAAAAAATGCTGCGTCGAATTTTTGGAAATGATCGTGTTCAGGTGAAGAGTCCACTCGACGCGGTTGCCAGAGGAGCATGTGCATACGTCGCGGGCAAAGGGTTTAGAGACTTTATACAGCATGATTATGCAATTCGGTATGTAAATGGACCAAGCGGAAAATACGAGTATCGTCCGTTGGTGAAGAGGGGCACTCCATACCCATCGCGAAATGCCATCACGTCCATTACTATAAAACCCGCGTTTGACGGACAGGAAAAACTCGGACTCCCTATCTTCGAAATAGGGTCTGAAAATTCATTTGCACGGCCACGCTTTGAATTACTGTTTGATGAAGACGGAGCCGCGCGAATCAATAGCACGCCAGTGGCCCAATCAGATCTAAGTCGCTATTGGATTAACGAGACTTCTCCGACCTTTCTTAACGCTGATCCTCCCGGTAAAAGAGGCGAAGGGCGATTCAGAGTTTCGTTTTCGATCGACGGAAACCGACGATTGTTAATAACTGCTGTAGACCTCATTACAGGACAGACCATACTCAAAGATTATCCAGCCGCAAAGTTAACCTGATACTTCGCTCGCTCGCGTTGAGATATTCCAATCGTAAAAGCGTTAGGCTGTCGAACTTTAGTCGATGTATGTTCACCGTGACATCCAATCCGATCATCGATAATCGTGCAATTGAAACGATTCGACAACCCGGGGTTATTCGGACGACACAAACGCAGCCCCGAATAAGCCGCAACGTCGCCGCCCCGGCCGATGACAGCTGACGTGGTTGCATCAAGAAGATGATTAGGGATGAGCTTGCGCTCACCCCTAATCATCTTCTTTCACCGAACTATCACAGTGATCCGTCTTCTCTATAGATCTATTTTCCGTTGTAGACGCAGCCGTACGCTTGCTCATAGAGTTCCAACCGTCCCAAAAAATTGTTGAAACCTGATGCAGGTGTCCATTCGGCAGAATCTCTAATCAGCATCGATGCAAAATCCGGTGGGGTGTCGAGATCTTTTACGTTGAACAGGTCGGTGCCGGAAAAATATCTGGGCCTCGTAAAAGCTACTGCAGTAAAGATGCCGCCATCCGGGTTCTCGATTTGAGCAGCGCGCTTTCCATCATTATAGAAGTACCGTCCTGGAGGGCACATATTTGCCAAACCGAACTCAGTTGAATTGTAAATTTGAAGCCGGCGATGAATTGAGGCATCGGCACTTTTTTCAAATGGATCTTCCATGATGATAAAGTATCTTTCCCCGTCGTTCGACAAGGTTCTTGCGTGACTGTTCGGACTTATCCCCAATAAATCGTCAATCTCCTTTGTCGTTGCCTCGGGTTTAATTTGATGGATCTTTGCATAGAGGCCCTGAGGAGCATAAAGTAGTTCCACTAGCTTTTTATTTGCATCAGGAGTGCCTTGGAACACGTGCTCTAAAATCTCGAAGACGGTTCCCTCTTGCGTATAGACACCATTCTTGGAGCCATGCGGCAGAAACAGCCCCTGATCTGGAGCGTGATCTTTATTAATCTTAATGCCGCTGGCTCGCACTGTAGGCGTATATGCCTTGCGGGGTAAAAGCTTTGGCGCGGGGTTGTTTACCGTTCCAATTTGCAGAAACACTTCGTTGATCAACTTCACATAGTTTTCCATAGCAGTAAGGTTATTGTGCTCGGTGCGCAAATCGGTATAAGGCAAAGAGGCTGCTATTATCCGATTGTCGCGATCCTCCACGTTGGGAAATCTTTGCACTGATATATCACCGTCGTCAGGCGGCTCGGTAAGTGTGACCTCGAAAACAGCACCAGGCTGCTTCATGAGCGTGACCATATCCCGGGTTGTGGTGAATCCACTTGAGAGATAGATCCGCGATAGATCGGCATCGTTTATTGGAGCGCCGCCTACATTAGAATCCACGGCTCGGTCGAGCACGCCTTTATCTCTGGAGTACAGGTAAGCATTTCCACCAAGCCTGTAGACAAAAATCTTATCTTTGGGCTTGGGCAAATTGGGATCACGGTGAAATAGTGCTAATCGATCTGCCTTGATAGCAGCTGCTGGATCCTGCGGATTGACGAAGCCATTGCAGATTTCAACATAGCCAAACGGTATCGACATGTAAAACTGATTGCGGGGACCCGTTTTTGCCATGCCTACGGTGCGCAATTCGCTTCCGCTCGTCTGTTCATTCGTACTCGCCAGAGACGCAAAACCATTTGGTGGAATCGAAGACTTGATCTTCTCTAGCTCACCGTCGACTAGTGTTCTTCCTGGCTCAAACGCCTTTTTAGAAACGAGATGGGCAAGTCCATTGGGCTCAAGTGGAACGCCGACAGGAAGTACGTAGTCGAACTTTCCTCCAGTCTTGGTGCCGCGATAATCAGTATAGCCACGCAGGTACATTTTGTATCCCGGATCAGTTTTTTTGCTCTGGTTGCACGGTTTTGTAGCTCCGGTTTCCGTGTGCCTTTGTAGTATTAGTCCGGCAGGAATTTCTTCGGCCAAATTTTCTGTTACTTCCAAATTGGTGCAATTAGCATTCCGATCATCGGCTCTTGACTGGTCTAAGTAGCTCACTAAGCTGGTCGTGTTCTCGCTTTTTATTTTGGAATCAATACCGGCCAATCTCAGCGAATTTGCCCCAGCAAATTTTGAAAATGAGTCATTGTCGAACTGCAGAAGACGGTTGGTTAATCTTTTCCCCATGCCGTCGGAACCTTGCAGCGCATCAGCTAGCCACTGGGCGTGTATTTTGGAATAGGGCGAGTCGCCCGAGGGCTTAGCCGTGCCGGTCGTGGTCGATGTGCGGTGAGCATAATCCTGCAGCGATTGTGCATTTAGCACCACCAATAATGACTGTCCTACTAGATAATTGTAATTTGTCAACTTCACATGGTGGTCCTGCGATGTCACTCTAAGTGCCTCGGGTTCTGCCGTGCCGCGAACCCATGGAGACTCTTCTACTAGAAGATGGTAATTGTCATAAGGGGTAGATCCGGGAGCGCCGATAGCGCTTTTGAACCCGGTTGCTGCTGGCAATTCGACCGGGGCGAAAGCGGCGTCACGTGCGATGGCTAAGGCGCCTGCGTCAGTAGAGTTCTGCAATTCCTTGTTGCCACCAAAAATCTTTCCACACAGTAATAAGCCAACTCCTATCAATGACGCCAGCACAATCGCTGCCACCACGAAGAATATCGTGGCTCCGCTTCTTCGTCGGTGAAGCGCCCGACCACTGAATGCCTTTGCACTCTCTCTCATCATCCCCCCAGCCGCTGTTGCGGTACGCAATTTGCTATGTGACTCTTTCAGCCTTAATTACTTGTGTGGAAAGACCATAGCCATACATCAGCTCAGGCAGCTCCAAAGCGCCCTTCCAAAAGACCAGATGATTTCGGTGAGCTTGCCAATTACTCCAGGTTCACGCTTATTAGCCGGAGAACCACTCCTGCCCAGACGGCGGAGTTGTCGCACTCTTCTTTGTCTTTGTCGTTGAAGTTGTTGTTGCGTGAATTCATAATATTTTGATGTAGCAAGTGTTCTCATTTTGGTTCCCTCTTTTACACGCTAACTCAGGTTTTTCTTATGAATCAGAAGTTGTCAAAACAGGCTGGACCGCTTCTGTCAGGAACTTCGGACTGTTATTGATGAATGGAAAAGGAACTGGAAGGTTCACATCCATACGCACGCGGACAATTACTGTGTCCTTCGCCGGGTAAGCAACGCCGTAATCCGCGAGCGAAACGTTTGTAATGAGAGTGGAGGTCCTGAACCTGGACAACATATTCTTTGCAGACTTTACTGCTGCCTTCGCTGATTTCTGCGAGGCTGCACCGCGCGCCGCATCTCTGGCCAGATCATCTAACACCTGAGTGCACACGAATGCAAACCCGACATCCAACATGAACAATATCACCGGAATTAGCAAGATCGTGCCCACGACCATTTCAACGATGCATTGCCCTTTCTGATTTTTGATTCTCTTCATTACTGCGCCTGCCGTTCCCAACATCGCCACAATAAAGTCTTGAACTTACAGCGATCTAACAGCTCACTTAGACAAGCCTGACAGCCCAATCCATAGTCTCCAGAACCAGCGTGTTCGATCCGTCGGTGCCCGGAACCACGAAACAGTCGGCAGTTCTGCTCCAAAGATAGTGGAGATGATCGCCGGAGGACGACAATGCTCATTTCGCTGCTAGTTTCAGAGCGCGTTAAAGTGACTGCGCCAGCCAATCTTGGAGCAACCGTAGATAGCTTCTACCCGCGCAGTCCGTTGATTACATCATCTACCAGCTCAGTCGTTTTGGTCAAATCGAGATTCTCTGGACATGCAGCCGTTAATTTCGAATGCACCTTGATCAATAACTCTGGATCAGGGTAAACGGCCACCCCTGAGCTATCCCTGCTTTGTTTGTACTGCGTCAAAACTTGGTTCGCAAATTTTGCAGCGTCAGCTCGCCTGTTCATCCCCCACAGTGCCAGGACCCGCTTGAGCGCCAAATCGATGGTCAATCCGCCCGAAAGGTCTTGAGCCTTATAATCATTTTCGAGCGGCAAGACATCTAATGTTTCGTTCCAGCGTTCCATGCGTAGGAGTGCTGTAGATTTGCCATATTCAGTTCCAGTACGAAGGTGCGGGTCGGATGATAGTAAACACCACGCTTGCTCAGGCTTACCGCTTTCCGACAGAACGATGCTTTGTATATCCTTCAATGTAAACCACGTGGGCGACTTTTTCTTATCATGGACCTTAATCAGTTCCTCAAGAGTTGCCAATGCCAGGTCACCCTGGTCTGCTCTTGCTTGACTTACCATTAAGCGAATGAAGTTGTACAAGCCTACACTGTAATATAGATTCAGCAACTCTGCTCTGGAAGCATTTCTGTATGATTGAATCACTGAGCGGTAATTGCCGGCGGCGAAATCCATGCTAACTCGAATTGACCTGTAGCTATTTTCCCTTGAAGGAGACATGCTCGTCTTAGAAATCATGGCGAGATATTTGTTCGCCTCATGCGGACGACCATGTGCGAACAACCAACGTGCGTATTCGATAGAGATCATACATTTTTCATCGTCAGACGAAAAATCTTGGACATGACTGAAGCAATATTGAAAAGCCTGATCAACCTCAGCCTTTCGCAGTTGTACTCCACCGAAGATGCCTGTTCCATAGATTATGACTGTCTGTTGTGTCTGCATACAAAGCGCTCTTTCCAAAGAAGTCAAATTAGCCTCCCCTTCAGTGATACTGCCAAACAGTAGTCTGCAGACATTGAGTCTAGTGATGGTGGGCAGGTCATATGTTCGAAGTTGAGCGAGAGCCTCCGTCAGTTTTTTTCTCTGCTCTAATGTGGCACTGCCAGGTTTCATGAGAGCAATGGCCGAGTCGATTGAGGCGAAAACGCAATCAAGATCTTTTGCATGTTTGTTAATGCTTAGCTCGTGGCTGCACTGGACAAATAGCCTTAGCGCAAGTGCGCTAATTTGCGAATCCTTCCGGCAATGAGACAATGCAATAACATAAAACTGAATTTCCGGGAAGCGGTCCTTCGCACGCAGCTGTGCGCTTGAATTAAGCTCAATGCCAGAGTTTCTCAATTGTACCAACGCATCGCTAACCCTCTTTTGTGTGGCGAGCCATCCTGCGTAATCTAGCAAAACCTCGTTTGCCTCTGCGTGAGCCGACAACGAGCTGAGCGACTGACTACAGCACTGATAGGATCTTTCTACCATGATGCATTGCTCGTGCCGGTTCTTGACGGTGTCGTTGGCAATGAGAATACTTCGAACCAGGGCACCCTTTTCTGAGGCTGATAAGGAGCTTGCAGATATGCAAGCCGACAATTTTTCTAGTTTTACGATGTTGGATGAAGTAATCAGGTCCCAGACCGTACTGAGATAGCAGACCACATCTGCTATC
>JAKFUT010000149.1 GCA_021732565.1 Candidatus Obscuribacterales bacterium | reverse complement strand
ATGAGGAACTCCTCAAGCACCTGTTAGCCAATGATGGCGCGGCTGATCCCGTAAGCCAAATTCTTCAATTTCTGCAGGAGCTAATCTCTCTCTACCAATGGCACCTGATTGATGGCGATGTCGATCTCAGCTCCGAACCGACGCCTCAGGTGCAAACAGTTGAGTCCAAAGGCACGGCTGCCAGTGTTCCGATAAAATGACACGATTTTCGGCCGCCAGCAACGAGGAAGGATTATGATCGGAAATATGAATGCGGTGGTCGAAATATGTACTGCGGCTTGCAATAATCGCTGCTGTTGCATTACTCATTCAGCTAAGATGCCCTACCTGTTAGACAAAGTGATCGATTGCTTAACGCGCAGTTCTGAGGCAGAGGCTTTGTTAGTCGACATGAAAATTTTCGTGATGGCCTGGAATTTGACAATCTCATCCCGGGGATATCAATGAAGTTCTGGATCTGATTTGTTATTTTACGGAATGCACGGCAAAGCACAACAACGGGTAGCGAGCGGTCTCAGTCCTATATCGCACGGCGTAAGCCTGTCGCTTGGAAGCACCGATGAACTAAACCCCACGTATAGTGGATCAACGATCAACTTCCTTCACTAGTGGTGATATAGTACTCGACAGGAGTCTGCTGAAACGAGCTCATTTAAACACGCACGATGAATCAGCAACACGAGTCATGCAGGCACGGCTTTTCGGAAACTTGAATATGGCATTGTCGAAATCCCAACCGGTCTATACCGTTGATGAATATCTTAGCCTGGAACGCGCCTCTGCGGAGCGGCACGAATACTTGGACGGGCAGATTTACGCGATGGCGGGAGAAAGCGGAGAGCATGCAGACATTACGGTCAATCTGGTTTTCATTCTGGTTAGTCAACTAAAAGGCAAGGAATGTCGGGCTCGTAGCAAAGATACCAAGGTTCGCAGTGGTCCGGATCCGAAGCCTCGCCAGGGCACAAGTGGTTTGTATTCCTACCCCGATCTTGTCGTATTCTGCGGCGAACCACAATATCATGACGAATTTGCCGATGTCATTCTTAACCCTACCGTCATTATAGAAGTGCTCTCACCCGCCACAGAAGCCTTCGACCGCGGTGATAAGTTCAGGCGCTATCAAGTGTGGAACCAAAGTTTGAGCGATTACTTGCTCGTTTCCCAAGATCGACCGCAGATAGAACATTACGCTCGGCAGTCTACCGGGAGCTGGTCCTATGATCGGGCCGAAGGAACGGAAGCCATCGTGGTAATCTCATCCATCGAATGCATGTTAAGGTTGGTTGATGTGTACGACCGAATTTCGTACTCGAGAACTGATCCTCAGGCGTTCTAAGGTGTGATCGAAGATCAGGGGCCGATTCGATCGATATGAGCTTACGGTTCGACGCGAGTACACTTGGCCTCAAACTTGGTGGACGATGAAATCTGCCGACTTATAGTTTTCGATACTAACTGTGAAGTTACCAGTAAGCCACAGCAGGAGCTTGCCCGCGAGTCCTGTCTCCACGAAGCATTTCGTCGAAGCACCGACGAACATCGGCTCCGATTTGAGGAGTAGCGGCAGTCGTCGCTCGGAGACTGAGAGCTACGGCTGCTGCAGGTAGACCGGAAAGTACATCCTTCGCCTCTGTTTCCTGACTCGCCGAATTTATCTCCATTGATATAAGCTTGTAGTTCGATGCCAGTGCGTCCTGCTTGTTGCTGGCAAGACACGGGATGAACATTAACTCGCTCATCCGCAAGTCAGTCGGTGCAAGCAACTCTATGTCGGCAAAGAAAAAATGGCGATGGTTGCATCCTCGTAGAGACTAGTGCAACTGACCCAACAAAACAGCTCCGTATCCATTTAATGAAGGTCAGGACCTTTGTCAGGCATTAGTTGGTGTTGAAAATTACCATCGTTGAAATGGCCATCACGAGGGAGAATCCATGTCAAACGGTGATTTTGAGACCAGCGAATCCTTTGCGAAAGTAGATTCCGATGACGAGAGTCTCGGCTATGTTGTTGTGAATTCCTGGACAGAAGGAAAAGCCACTCTTGCAAATTCCAGCAACTCCGATAGCAATGTGGTTCACTGGCCACTGTCCGGGTGCGTTTTGCCACGGGACGGGTCAATGCCCTTGAGCAAAAGGGATCAATAGCTGCCTACGTGGGGCTAGCCGGCTCTTCGGTTTTCCCAAGAGCTCTGACCAGGTCGTTGCCAGCCAATGCAAAAACCGCGCCCAGATAGCCTACAAAAATCGGTATAGAAAACAGTATAAAAATGCCGCCAACGCCATAGGCAACCCCTCCATTATCTACGCCCGCATATGCCTCCCGCGGAGGAATATAGCTGGGGTCAAGGGCATTCAGAAGGGAAGGAACTCTAAAAACATAGCAGGTCACGCACCAGAGCAGAATAACCAAGAGACAAACTGCGATCCCGATTATGGGTCCGCCTAGTTTTGTGCGACGGATAAGCGATTGACCAATGAAACCGCTAGCGATAAAGAGACAGAGACTGTATACGACCGTCCCTAGCCAATCAGTCAGACACACAGGAATGAGATACGTTACCAGCACTGTTCTGCCGAACCAGCAACCAGCAGCGATAAAGGGTGGCAGCTTTGTTAAATATGGTCTCAGCCACAAGGAACTGCGGTTGTAAATGAGAATTGGAAGCACAAAAAATCCTGCCAATAGTAACAGCAAGTATCCAATATTAGATGAGTGTTCCAAGGGATCTGACCTCAATCGGGCACATTTCTATTCTACCGCTTGTGTTTCCAGAAGACGTTTTTGCAGTAAATGCGTGAGCCGTTCCATAATGTCGGAACTTTGACATATACAAATCAGCACTCCGCGGTTAATTCGGGTGCTACATCCTGTCAGGCTTTTGTCAACCGTCAGCACATAGACTGCTGTAGTTCATTATGGAAATGCACAGGAGAAGTGAGTAATGTTGAGCAGTGCTGAAAACACCAACCACGGAGAAACGAGTTCGATCGACAATATGAATGCGGGTCTTCCTCCCGAATGCTTCGCTGCAGAATCACTGCAGAATTTTTCAGATGAGATACGCCGTGGCTCCGATAGATGGGTGGTATCCAAATATCCTATTGCATGTGCGAAGTATTGGAATGAGTACGTTGTGCAGCAGGAATATATCAAGAAGGAAATGCTGTCTGCGCATGAGGTCGATGTGCCAGTTTGTTTGAGAGCGCGAACAAGTCAGACTGAGCAGGCCCGTGAAAATATTTATCGTTCTCTTGAAGAGATGCTGGGTGGAGAAAAGACTATCACCCATGTTTGTGGTGACCTTCTTCTTTTGGGACCGGAAGCGATTCCTCATCTTGTGGCGGGACTTGGTTCACGATCATTGGCACTCAGGGAACTCTGCCAAAGAACCCTAGTTGCGGTTGGACGAAGAGCTTCATCACTATTACTGGAAGCGGTAGAAGATCCGACCAGCAACCTTGAACTTACCCGTCGAGCTCGCAACATTATTTTGAAACTAAACGAAGGACACCCCCAGATTAGGCTGGTTCGAACCAATTCTCGTTTGTCATTGACTTGGACCGCCCTTCCGTTTCGGGCAGGAACTGCTAAGTAGTCCCGCCGCACCATTTTGGCCTCATGCAGATTCATCTGATAAACGAGGGTTCTAAACGGGTTGTCCCGACGACAGAAATGAACAGATTTTCCGCCGCCAGCAACGAGGAGAGCCTATGATCGGAAATATAAACGCAGTTGTCGAAATATGTGCTCTCTAGCTCGGGTGCGATCGAAATGTGGCGAATCACTTTCGCAGAGTGAGATAAGATTCTGAACGTTCTAGTATGCCCAGCGCAGTAGCAATCTCCATCGCGGACTCTTGATGCTGTGCGGAAACCCAGAAAATTCATACCGAAAGGCTAACCTTGGTTGCGTTCCCATCTGCAATGGACTTCTTTAGCCTTATGCCGTAAACCGACGATGGAAGCGGTTCATACGATTGCAACGGACTTTGCCAATACATCGTAAATGCAATCGTTGGTGCAAACTTACAATGAACACCAGGCTACCAATCGCCGTTGCGCTTTTCACCAGCATCCTTACGCCGATCAAGTTGTCATGCCAACACTCTCGTCGCAAGAAATTGCGTCATTCTCAGTGCAAATTCACAGCCGTTCTCCGATCTTCCCAAGAGCTCTAGTTCACCTGGCTCCAAGATTGCTCCCTGGAAAGGCGAGCAAGCACTGTCAGATCATTGCAAAAGCGGGCGTGTGTTCTGGTCTTGGTCCTTCATAAGCTTCTTCATAATTATCAGCACGTTGATGCCGAGCAATAGATATGCACTGGTCAAAATCCTTCCTGCCATGAAGATGGACAAGTATGCGGTTGTATCTGTGGGTATCCGAGTACCTGTGCTCACGAACGGGAGGAAGGGGTTGATCGCCGGTCCGGCCACAAGGTCAAATTGGCAAGTCATAATCCAAACAACGAGTGCTTGCATAAGGTAGATATGCCAGCATTTCCTAAGCATCGCCCGTGGAATTAGGCGTCTGCACAAAGGTTGCACCGCCGCATGATCATCATGATTTGCAAACGACTGTTCGAACATTGCCTTACATATGTCGCTCATAAGATGGTATGGCGCCCAGAGGTTCCATAGTGGAACGAAAACGGCCCAAATGGCTTGGGCTGGTTTATGGCGAAAGGTGGGAACATGGGCTCTCACACTCTTGATCATGCACCACAACCAAGCACTGAAAAAACCGGCGCAAATGGCACGCGCAGCGATGTTCCCATATATGAAAATGTTGTCGGTAAGAGCAAATATTTCGGCTGCACCCTGAAATGGTGCAATGATCCGTTCGTTAGTCGCAATTCCGTATATCGAACCGGCAGTCTCCAGAACAGCAATTGCAACCTGTAGCAGACAACAAACAACAAGAGTAATGGTTAGCTTATCAGTCCTTTGGTGCGGGGGTGCATTCATGTGCCCAAACTCAATGTTGTTGCTGATCGCGCACGATCTCTTTTATGCTACGAGCTAGATTAGCATGCTTCCACCCAATTGCAACGCACAGGACACCACGTGTTGGTTCTGCTCGTGTGCATTTGGTATGGGCATCCATCGGTCTGCGAGAATCATCTATTTCCTCTGAACCGAAGAATTCGCTGACTGAATCAATTTTGGCATTCAGTCAAACTGGATCATGGACCCCAAAGTAGGATTGTTCTAACGTGTTGGATACCCGGAGTTTTTCTCCATCCCGCAAGCTTCAAAAGCCGAGGCATTTCGATTCTTGCAAGCTTTTAGCCGCCCGACACAGCGACACAATGGATCAATTATTCTGCGAATTTCATTGAGTCTTTGTTCCCCGGAGATCCTTGCACTCTCCTGTAGTTGCGTGGACCACTGCCTACCGGTATCAGCTCCGCCAAACTTTTCCCTCGGCAAAATTCCATCTCGACAAATGGGTGCAATGACGGCACCGCGATCTGCAGTGCGCCAATACGAACGACATTTTTGGACACGAAAGCGTGCTCCCAGCTAGGTCCCACCGCCCTATGCAAGCATTTTCTCTGTTTTCGATAGAGATTCGCCCGGGAGTCACGAAAATTCCACGACTTGGAACCTAGAATTGAATCTGGTGGGCTTACTAGTTATTCACGCGAGGACAATTACTTGTTCGGAAGGTTCTTGTCCTCATTTTCTGGTTCCCGGTGTTTGCCACAGGAGAAAACTTGGTGAAAAAGCAAATCGAAAGTATTGCCGACCTTGAGCGCAAGATTGCCTCAAATGAGGGACCGGATATCATCGAGTTACTCGATCGACTTACATCGCATTACTTGAAGAATGGCCAGGTCACTCGAGCATTGCAAACATCAGAAGACCTGTTAGCGATAGCGTCGGATGAAAGGAACCGCGCCAGAGATCCCCGAGTGATTTCAGAGGAGAGAGCACCACACCTTAGCCCCAATGCATTTTTCCGCTCAGCTCTTTCTTGCGGGCTCGGGCTGATTGCTTGTTTCATTTGCGTCTTCAAAGTTGTGCCTGTCGCGATGACGTCTTTATCGGAAGATCTCTGCGCTCCCTCGCCATCGGTATTGATGAGGAATTTTACTCTGGAGAGCCGACTGCCCTTTAGCGTGGCATGTGCTTCAGTTTCAGTCTTTCTCGCACCCCGGTACAAAGCAGCCTTTCATTCCAGGGCCGAAGCTCTGAGATTTATGGATAAAAACGAAGAGGCTATCAGAGATTACAACCAGGCAATTCAGTTGGATCCTGAAAACGCAGCATGTTCATACTGCGGACTCGGGGTATCTCAGGAGACCATGGGTGATTTGGGTAATAGCGCTAGAAGCTTTCAGATGGCTTTTCTCCAGGATCCAAAACACTACCCCCATGTTTATTTTTTGGCCAACTTCCTTGTCTTCCATGACAAAGCTCAAGCAGCACTTCCCTACTTGAACAAGGCAATTGAAATGTGCTCTACTTCCCCGGAAACCTACGAATGGAGATCGTCGGCTCTCCAAAGTAAGGGAGACATCGCTGGTGCATTGCGCGATATCTCCAAAGCAATCGAGTTATCGCAGAAGAATGACATCTATTTATACAACCGGGGCGCCTTAAAGGGAATGTTGCCGACACCCGATATTCAGGGGATGGTTGAGGACTGTTCTGCTGCCATTAAGCTCAACGATCGAGAAGCGGTGTATTTCTATGGACGCGCCTGGGCAAACAGCAAAATGGAAAAATATGATCAGGTAGTCGCAGACTGCACTAAAGCAATCGAGTTATCGCCAAACCTTTTGGAGGCATACCAGGTCCGTTCGGATGCATACATGGCACTGGGGCTCTCTGACCTCAGTGAAGCCGACAGCGGAAAAGCACGGTCCTTGTCTAAGTAAGGTTCGGGATCCACTCTTTGTTGAATAACTGACATTCAAACCTTACTTTTATTGTGGCCAATTGCACGTAGAAGAACCTCCATATCCTTCGGACTAGCGTCAGGATTCATAGGCAGCGCCATTCGCGCATAACATTTGGCCGCATGGAAATTCTCTTTGAGCAACATCAACCTCGTCATCAGCAACAGTCTTTCATAGGACCAGAATTCAACGTCGCCGGCATTACCGAAGGCTAACGACATTGAACGACGGCAGAGTTCTTCTGCTTGAGCAAACTTGCCCTCGCTATACTTCACCTGCGCGAATCTCAACAAAATGCTTGCCGTACTTCCAGGCGAACCGTTTCGTTCAAGATACGCCAGAGAAGTGCTACATAAGTCTCCACACTCTTTGTTGCGACCTATGGCCATAAGCGTGCGGGCAAGTTCCGCACCGCAAAGAGTGAAGGCCGGCGACGAATTATACTTGGCGAACCATTGTGATAATTTCTTGTTTCCTGCAACTAAGTTTCCCTCCGCCAAATCAAGTACAGATGAGAGTCCGTCGCTTCGAAAATCCGCCTTTCCCTTCAGCCAATACCTGGCCAGCTGGTATTTGCCAGTGCAAATATAAGCCATAGCAAGAATGCTTTCGCCCGACACTCGCGAGTCTCCGGGAAGACCAGGACCACCAGCCAGCGATGGCTCAAGCAGAGGAATCCCTTGTATGTAGTCTCCCGTGAGGCAAAATAAAAACCCTTGCTGGTCATGCTTAAAGACTGGTCCAGCTGCAAGAGCCCGCTTACCCAGCGCGAGGGCCTGATAGCTTCGTCCACTCTGGTAGTCAACGAGCCAAAAATCGCTTAACAGTGATTCGTATAGCTCACCTTTGGCAATATCGGCAAGTTTCGGATTTGCGTCAAGCAAAAGAAGACACCGACTGTAACACGCATACGCCAAGTCAAGATTTTGTGGTCGAACATAACCGGGAGAGGGAGCTAATTGGGCAAAATATTCTCCCAAACTCCTATAAGCGATAAATTGGTTGCGAGGATCCTTCGATTGTTCTACGCGAGTGAGCTGCAATTCGGCGCCCACTCTTTCCGACGCCATATCATGACGTTCTTTAGCGACCACACTTATTCGGGTCAAATCATCATCAATCAGCTTAGGTAACTTGATGCTTAAGGGAAGCATATTTTGTATGTTCTTCAAATGTGTGGCTAGCACCTGATCTTTAATCTCCGAACTCCTCTTCGGATCAGATAGAGTTTCGACCAAATAGTTTAAGTACTGTACAACTAACGATGAGATGACTTTGGGTCGATCAATCAAAATTGCGTCATCGCCCGAAACCAGTAATCGCTTGGCGTAACGATCAAAAGAGTCAAGCGCCACCGAAACTGCTGAGGCGGTCACGGTTGGTGGCGAAGCAAAAAACATTTGGTATGCCTCGATTTGTGCCAGCGGCTTACCGCACGCTCCACACATATTGGCCAGCCCCGTAATGAGTGGTACTCTCGCAATTGGCGAAACGTTATTGAAAAGTCGCAGCAAAACCGTCTCGAGACCAGGATCGCCAAGCAACAAGGCACACCCGAGCACCGCTGCGGCTAAGGAAAACAGCACCTTCGTCCGTTGCTGACGTTTGTGCACGGCAATCCGCGACGTTGCTTCGATCTCGTCATTCCTGCCCTGCAGAATTAGTTGGATGTCCCGAGCCAACGCTTTGGTAGTCTGATACCGTTCTTCTTTGTCCTTGGCTAATGCTTTACTAAGAACATTGTCTACCCCGGGCAATACAGGAAGGAGGGAGGACGGAGTCACAGGCATTTCATTCAGGTGTTTATAAACAAGCCCGATTGCCGTGTCACAGTCGAACACTTTCCTCCCTGTGATACATTCATACAATATGCATCCTAAGGAGTATATGTCTGCCCGTCCGTCAACCGCGCTGCCGATGCACTGCTCGGGACTCAAATAATGAGGCGTTCCCATCAGAGATCCTGGTTCTGTGATACATGTAGCTGGTCTGTTAGCCCGCTTCAACATTGACAGGCCGAAATCAATAATCTTGGGCTCAAGGGGATTTCCACCTTTGAACAGAATATTGTTCGGACTCAGATCACGATGTACAATTCCCTTCTCGTGTGCATATGTCAGCGCATTGCACAGGATAAAGCACATTTTTAGAGCGTCTCTGCAATCCATGGGCTGTCCACTGGCCGCCAGCAAAGAATGCAAACTACATCCATCAATGTAATCCATTACCATAAAAGGCACATCGGGTGCGAGGATATCGTATTCATAGAGGCGCACAAAATACGGGTGATTCAATAGTGCAATAATTCTGCACTCACGCGCCAACCGAGCCCTGTCATCTCCCGCCAGTAACTCCTGGCGTAACATCTTAATTGCAACCGGGCGCCGCAACTCTTCATCAAATGCTTTGAAAACATCGGCCATCCCACCCCTGCCAATAAGAGCCAGTATTCGATATCGATCTCGAAACAGTGTTCCAATTGCGGGCGGTGATTGAATCATGAACTTGTTCCCCTCGACCATATTGTATCCTGCACTGGACTACTTTGGCTAAGTCAACTGCCAGCGCGATAGAATATGGAGGCAGGGAGAATACTTCGTGGAATCGTTGCTTAAACCACAATCGCTATTTAGAGGTCGCTATCGGATAATCTCAATGATCGGCCGGGGCGGAATGGCGGAAGTGTATCAAGCCTTTGACGAGCAACTCCATCGCGAAGTAGCAATCAAGATCCTGCAAGGCGACAGATGCGACATGACATCTACCGAAGTCTTGTCTCGCTTCAAGCGCGAGTGTAAAATTATTGCAGCCCTCGACAAATCGCACTTTACCCGCATTTACGAATTCGGATCCGCTCCCGCCGGTCAACCGTCTAGCCCTCAAAACTCGCCCTTTATAGTCATGGAGTTAGTCAAAGGCTGCAGCCTTCAATCCTGGCTCTCGGCGAACAAGCCCATGAACCATAAAACTGCGCTCAAAATGGCACTGATACTCTGTGATGCACTTTCCTGCGCACATGATGCCGGTATCGTGCATCGCGACTTGAGTCCCAACAATATCTTGCTGCATGATTCCAATCCGCTCGAACCGAAAATTATAGACTTCGGTCTGGCCTTGATGAAGTCGGCGACTCTGCTCACGACATCGTATACGATGACCGGCGCCCTGATGGGCACACCACACTATTTGAGCCCGGAACAATGCACAGGTGCCGCAGTGGATGCACGATCCGATATCTACGCTTTAGGTTGCATTCTGTTTGAATCCATGACAGCCAGAAAAGTCTTTGAAAGCGAGACCGCCATTGGAGTGATCTATAAACACTTAAATGAAGCTCCCATGCCTGCATCAAAGATTGTAGACGTTCCAGCTGGTATAGATGCGCTTTTTGAGCGAGCACTGGCTAAGAATAGGGATGATCGGTATCAGTCCGTTCAAGACCTTGCTGGCGACATCCAGCTGATTCTGAGTGGTCGGTCGGCTGACCTCAAAATATCGTCTCGGTCTGTATCACGACGAAATACCTCACACTGGTTACGTTTTGCTAGTTTCGTACTGACGGCTTCATTGATCGTTTTCATTTTGCAAGACTCGCTAGACGATCCCGGCCTTGCAGGAAAATTGCTTAATTTAGTGAACCTGTTGCCTCAGCCTCCGAGAGTGTATTTGCTGAACATCTGCGCTTCGTTGTGCCAAGAATTCGACAAACCATCTGCCCAGTTGGCAGCTTATCGAATGATCTTCGTTACCTCTTCAGCAAGGGCGACCTGCCCGGGACCGCTGGTCCTGCTATTGCTACAGCACGCAACTACGCTGATGGAAAACAGCCCTACCAGGGAAAGCAAAGCTCTTGATAGTTTTGTCGACCAATATTTAATCTGCCTGATTCAATTGCTCAACTACCCTCTATCCGGCGAGCATCCAATTCCAGACAACGAACTAGCGACGCATCTCAAGAATATAGATCTACTTCTTGCCGGCAGGAAACTATCAGGAGAGTTCTACCTACGAGAGATCAATGAAGAGTCCCGCCTCTCCGCCCTGAAGGTATTAGCAAAGACTCACCAATATAATGCGTCTCTCCAGGCTATAGACCAAATACTGCTGAGCCATGCAGAGAAAGTGCAGCACCATTCCAGTCAAATCACATTACTGCTTGAGCTGGCCGACCTTTGCCAAAATGCACACCAGCTTGAATTGGCTACGGCATACTATGCTCGTTGTGATCAACTCTTCAGGCAACATCATTCGGACATCGAAACCGAACCCCAAAAGCGCTTATTCGCAGGACTCTGGGAGATCTACTATCAAACCGGTCGAACGTACCATGCCTTACCTGCAGCCAAGGCCGCTCTTGCAGCACACGCCTTCGGTGCCGCGGAAGATGTGGATTGCTCACGCGGCGCCCTCTTCTGCGGCATTGGCGATTATTCCAAGGCTATAGAAGTTCTTCGTCCTTTGCTAATCAGCGAAAAGAGAAGCAAGCTTAGCCCGCAACATCTTGAGCTGGCAGAGTTACTGCTTGCTAGAGCATACCTGTGCGCTGGCAATTACGCGCAAAGTTCCCATTGGCTCCAAAACAAAGTGGGCTTGCAAGCCGATGCCATTCGCTCTGTGCTTGGCATGGACTGCCAATCAGAACAGACGAGGAAGCGGACCATTTCCTCCTGGATTTGCTCCGGTAGGAATTCTGCCAACTTTGACTTTTGTGCAGAAGAACTGGCCAGAACCTTGTTCGCGGTTCGGCATTATGCTGAATGCAGATTCCTGTGCAACCAATTGCTGAGCCTCTCGCCCGAACATAGCCCGTGGACGCCAGTTGTTCTGCTACGCCTGGCACAATGTTATGAAGCAACCGGAGACTTTCAAACCGCAGAGACATTTTGCACTAAGTCTCTGCAATTCAATGTACAAGAGGTTTACTCATATGAACAGTGGCTTTTGATGACCAGAATAATGTTGCAGCAAAGGAAAATCTTTCAAGCCCGATGCTACGCCAAAATGGCTTTGACGATTCCTTCTACCAACCAGGCGGAACGAGACTTTCTTGCCGTTGCTGCGAGTAAACGCACAAATACGAAGGCACACCATGAAGAGCCGTAAAATATGATCATCGTAAGGATATTGCTTTTAGTCACTATCATTCCCCTGGCGGCCAGCGTCCTGGTGCTCTGGTACTCATTTTCTACTAACAGATCTTCGAGTCTACCGTCAAGCGCTCAACAACATGAGGTCCGTTGGCAATTCGCTCGATTGAAATGTATGTGTAAGTCCAGCGGGGACTGCATGCTGGCCTACCTGGAGACACTCAATCAATACTTCCTGTCTCGTCAAACCGCAGACAGCAGAGACGCCAGCGAAATACTGAAGAAGCTTCGTTCAAGGGCGAATTTAACCTTGCAAATTCTGGAAACGCTCCGTTTAGAAGAACAACTGTTGTCCATGGACAGGCGAGTCCTGGCCGAATACAAAATAAGCGATCATCCGCAAGACAGTATTGATAGCTGGCGAATTATCCGCAACGATATTCAACGGCAAATCGATCAACTGAGCGAAGTTGAGCCAGCTCTAACGCCAAATTCTGAGGACACATCAACTAAAGCGGCTCTATATCTGTTGACCACCGTTGTCATTCTTTCTTCGTTGCTGCAAGCAGGTCTGGTTCGGTGGCGCGTCATAAAACCTTTCGAGCGATTGATGGAAGCAAATTCGGAAATCCTAACCGCACATCATTTGCAGATCCCTCCAGGCTCAAAATCTGACCCTCTACGCCATCTTGCCGCATCCACAAAGCTTATCGGCGATGCACTGCAAAGCGTCAAGCAACATGAAGTGGCCATGATAAAACATGCAGTTGATCTCATCTGCTGGCTGGATCAGTCTGGACGCTTTCAAAAAGTCAGCCCGGCTTGCGAGAGTATTACGGGCTACACCGAACAAGAGCTATATGGCACGGCACTATCAAATTATATAGTTTCGAATGAAGCAGGCGCGGTGGCCACCGCATTACAGGAGGCAAGCGGCAGCGTAGATTTTCGCACTTTTGAAAATTGGTTCAGGACTAAGGCTGGAAGCCAGATTTGCCTGCGTTGGTCGGCTCATTGGTCGAAATCGGACAATGCATTGTTTTGCATAGCCCACAACGTAACCGATGTAAAAATTGCAGAGACCCTCTTGAAGGATAAAGAAGCGGAACTGCGTCTGCTTATGGAACGAATGCCTGCAAGTCTTATGGCAACTGATGCAGATGGCACCATTAAGCGATTGAATGTTGCCACAACTGCGCTCTTGGAGATAAGCACAGACGAGATCATAGAAAGAAATATCATCGAGTTTTTTCGCGATCCTTCCAATGCACAGTGCTCACTGCAGAAGCTTTCGGAACAAGGAGGGCTGCTGCGTCCAAGTGCACTTGACACCATTCCTGTAGCGGGCGATGCTCGAAGAGTAGAGATGACTCTGGACAAGTTGCCGGGTGAAAGGAATGCTTATGTGGCAATTGCGATTGACGTGTCAGAGCGACACAAGTGGAGCCAACTAAGAGAACGATTGACTGCAATGCTCACGCACGATATGGCAACTCCACTTACCAATGTACTGCTCCTCATTTCAAAGCTAACGACAGAAGAACAGAAAAACTTGAATGGGAGCAACTTTAAAGTGGCTCTAACAATCAAAAGCCAGATAGAACGTCTGAAGCGCATGTTCGAAGAGTTGCTTAGTCTAAGTAAAACTATTGTTGACGAGCAGCCCCTGAAACCAGAATCGATCGGACTGAAGAAACTATTGCGCGAGTGCGTCAACGAAGTCTCAGCCATCGCTGATCAAAGGGGGGTGATACTAGTTCTTGAGTCTGACGACTCTCAAATTTTCGTAGATGTAGATCGCTTTTCTCGCGTTGTCACAAATCTGCTGGGAAATGCATTGAAGTTTTCACCGGAGCAGAGCCAGATAACAATCAAAGGTCTGGAAAAAGAAAATGCCTTTGAAGTATCAGTGCAGGATCAGGGGCCAGGGATACCGGAGAATCTTCTAACAGCAATCTTTCAGCCTTACAAACAAGCCCATGCTGCTGACGCAAGAACCGGAACCGGTCTTGGATTAGCCATATCAGCGAAGATTGTGGAGATGCATGGAGGCACCATCAAAGCTTTCAACAATCCGACTGGAGGCGCCACATTTATAGTCCGAGTTCCCACAACAGCCGTGGAAAGTGGATCGGTTGACAAAGATTGAAATGGCGCGGCAACACTTTATGCTCGCGCGATTCGCCAAGCCGTCCTCGTGAAACATAAGCAGCACTAGACTTTGACGAGCGGTGACGCCCGTCGTCCAACGACCGTCAGATATTGCAGTACCTTTCGTGGACTAGTGATAGCGACATAAACCTGACGCCTAGCTTCGTGTGGACCAAGCCGATACGGGCACAAGTTGACGAGCGAACAGGAATTGAATAAAGCTATTACCAATCTCGCTGCAGCATATCACTGTCTTGAAAGCACCTTTCTCCAGGAAGCTGAGCAGGTGCTAAGTACATCAACTTGGTAAAGCGGATGTGAATAGCCAAACTTACTGACGCTAGCTCGCACAACAAGAGGCTTAGGCTGCCTGACTAGCGAGGCTAACAAACCGGTATTTCCACCAGACCGCGGGCTTGCCGAGCAACGTGCAGATCCGGAATAATGAGTCTTTACAAGTTTGCCAGTTCCAGGAAGCAACAGCCAACAAACCGCACCGAACCTCGTAGCAACCAACTCCTGGCGTCACCACTGGCGATGTGCGCATAACTGGTGCATAACGAGCATCGCCAGTGGTGGCACAGGATCAATCAGCAGAGGAGATTCACATGATGATTCCGTTGTTAGTGGCTACTGTGTTTGTGTTAATCACCGGAACGGTGTTAGCATGTTTTTACGTCGAAGACCAGCGTGTGGCCATTCTTTGCACTAGAACCAAATCCGGGGCAGCTGCTTTTCGCCTCACCACGGCAAGCAGCTGTCACTGGGACATCATCTACAACCCCTGCTCATCCGCGATGTCGCTCTTTGAAAATCGTGCGGAGCTGGATCTTACGGAATTGTGCCTGCAAATGAATCAAGTGCGCGCGAATTTGCAGCCCCGCCAAATTCTTCAGTTGATGTGGGTGGTCTCCACTCACAGTATGGAAGAGTTGATTCAACACTCCGTGGTGCATCCGCGACGAGAGCTACCCTGGACTTACAGAGGAAGCAGCCAGATATCATCTCCTCAAGAAACATCCTCACTTTGGCTGGATCAGCTTTGTGATGATGTGAAGAAAGCCGGTCTTAGGGTAAAGGTGGACAAGTTCCACAAGGAGGAGGCCCGCCGCAGCATTGATGAGGCAGACCGCGTGAACAGGTGATCACGAAGAAAACAGTGGCTCCTGACAGACGCGTGAAAAGCGATTGACAGATCCTAATAAGAACGCCCACGCCAGGACGGGTGTCTGCATATAGTGCTGAGCGTAGGTTTCTTGCTCGCACTACTTCTTGAAGTATTCTGCACTTGCGTGCTAATCACACAATTCCCACGACGTCGGCCCACTTTTGGGCGGGCAAAAGGCCCGCGCTCCCGGGCAGAAACAGCTTCGCTCAAGCGCGCTGCACATTTTTCCGCTGTTTTTCACCCGAAGCGCAACTGGTACGAGTGCTGGCGGCCGGTGTTCTCGCACGCTGGCCGAACAGGGAAAGTGGTCCGTGACTTTTGCTGGACCGGACAGGAGGAATCATGATTGACGAAGTTGTCCATGTAATGATGGTGGTCCTGTACTTCGCCCATGTTGGAGTGTTCGCCTGTTCGCTGTTGTTTGGAAAAGCAAATCCTTTTTTGGTGAAGAGCGGTATAAGCCTTTTCACCGCTTTGATTGTTGGCATTTTTGTCACCCTAGCGTGGTCCGCACCCACGCTCTTCGACTTCTTCGTTTGCTGCTGGTTTGTTGCGCTCTGGTTGGTGAAATGGGCGTTACTACTTACCGTAAACCTGAAACAAGCCCGTTTCTAAAGGCACCAAGCTCTCCTGACTCGGTCACTAACATCAACAGCAAGCTATAGATGTTAGTGACCGAGTCAGCAACAGCCCCGATTCTTAGTGTCACTTTGACCTTCCCTTCCCTCCATTCGTATACTATTCTCGGCCGTACGATTCGAATGAAAACTGCCTATAACTTTGGCTCAGCAAAATCAGGGAAGATGCCTACGCGATCTGTCTTCATGGCTCTTCGACGTGGTGCTCAGTCAACTCATTGGGGGCAAGCATTTCGGGCCGTCATGCTGAGCGAAAGTAATAGGCAGACGAATGAAAAATGAAATAATTGCCACCGTTGGCAGTGTCAAGCCTGAGTTTCTTTTTCTTTGCCACCGAAAAAGAAACTCAGGTCAATCATGCTTGTTGGCGTGGTGGTTCGTGATACCACCTATCCGCTAGCCGGGCTAACCCGCATAACCGGGGTACCCTGCTTCGATCGCTTGTGCACAGTTGTAACACGCGGTCTCGAACATGGAACACACAGAGTCAGTTCCAAAATCTCAGTCTTGAGTCGGCCCGTTTTGTAGATTTCTAAGTTGTTGCTCCAGCTCGTCAAGGCGGGTTGCCTGTTCTTCACGTAGACGCCTTTCCTCATCCAACAACTTGATTGCATCGTCGGCTCGTTTCTTCTCATCATCAGCTCGCTGTTTCTCATCATCAGCTCGTTGTTGTTCCATTTGCCATTTGACCGCAGTTTGGGTGTAGTCCCCCAACTCATCCAAGCTGTCTCCATCGTAGCAAACCACCTGGTTATCCCTCGTTCCCAGATAGATCGCTAAAGGCTCCACCCAGAGCAGCCCGTCAATATCAACTGGAATGGTCCGATAGCCCCTGCGAGTGCGCCGAAAACCCATGAGGTGAATCGGACCTTCTTCCTGCTCCCTATCCACGATAAAGTAAAAGGGGACACGACACTGAAAGTAATGATCTAACTTCGTAACCACGTCGTTCTTGCGATAGTCCGGCGAAACAACTTCAACAATCAATCGAGGCCGAACACCTTCCAGAGCAACATTGAAACTATTACGATTGTGCTTGGGATTGGTCACCCCGAGGATTACCGCCAGGTCCGGGCTGTGCTGTCGGATGTTGGGATTGTCCCAAAAAATCAATGT
>JAKFUT010000340.1 GCA_021732565.1 Candidatus Obscuribacterales bacterium | reverse complement strand
GCTGCTGTGGAACCCCGTTAAGAGGAGATTGTCCGGCTTGCTGCAAGATAACCTGCACAGAGCGCGGGTCTTGTGCGAATATTTGGCCTTGAGGCGTAATCGTCACGTAAAACCCCTGGCCCGTATACATATTAGTCATCATGTATTGTCCCGCTGGCAGGTTCGTGGAGCCAGCGGCCTGGCCACCAGCCCCTTGTTGCTGTCCCCCGCCGCCGATTGCGCCCTGAGCCGCTGAGCGCAATGCATCTTTGAAAAAGTTATCAGCAAGACAAGGAGCAGCCAACGCGAGGGATGTTACTAAGGCGACTACCAGGTGGCGCTTCATGTCGAATATCCTCCTCATCCCGGAGTCCGGGAAGAAATAAGCGAACGTTTTAAGGGTATTGTACATCCTGGTTGTGATTCTCATGAAAACTTATCCTATTCCAGAGGAGTCGGCTTGAGCGGTGTGGAACTCTTTGTAATCAGTCAGAGATGGCCGGCCCGTTACTTGGAACAAGTACTCGCTTCAACCATTACAAAAAATCCTTAAGTGGAAATGTTCGCATTCACTACATTAACAACCGAGTGCTCATGTCTCACGATCGGAACTTACAGATGCGGTTCGGGTAGATGTAGTGGAATGAGCGCCCGATTGCAAGCGGGCATTGACCAGAGCCACTCTACCGGAGGCTTGCTATGAGTTTGACCAAGACAATAGTGCTTACCGCAATTGCCATAATCACTGCAGCTCCTGCACAGGCTGATGGCAGCCAGGCTTCTGGTCCTTCTGTTTTTACCGGTTCCGCTCCTTCGGCTGCAGAAGGGGTATCCCCCCGGCAAGGTCCCTTGATGAGAAGAGGGATGGGCGGCTTCAGATCGGGGGCGAATCTTCCACCTGATACAGTTCGTCGTCCCTTCAGACCGAGGCAAGCCGGCATCGGTCCCGATCAATCGCTTTTAAGCCCATCCATGCTTGTCGAGCAGCCGTCGATAATCACTGGCGATGAGGGAACTCTGCTTCATCCAAAGCCGCTCCCTGCCGCCATAACACCGGCAAACCCTGCCGGCGCACCATTTCGCTTGCAAAACGGCGCATTGATGACCAACAATCCTGATGGCAACAGAGGCATCACCAAATCAAACGGACTGATTAACAGAGACAACAGCTCTTTCACCACCCGCGGTGACGGCTCCACGTTTTCGAGGCTGCCAGATGGAACGCGATCATTCACGACGAAAGATGGGACGTTCGGACAGATAAATCCAGATGGAACCGGTCCTCGTCCGGATGGTTCCATGGTGAGCAAGAATGCTGTCGATGGTTCAACTACGCTTTCCAAAAATGGTTACAAGCTTCAGCAGAAAACTGACGGAACAACTGTATTCACCAGATCAAACGGCATAGAAACGGAGCGCACTAAAGACGGCCGAATTAGAATGAAACAAGACGGACAATATACTAATCGCGAAATCAAATTCTAGACGCGCTCCATATTATGCAGCCGCTAATTCTCAATGACGCATTCAATTGTCGGAGGATGGTTCTCAATTCTCTTTAGCAAATACGCAAAGGCAAATCGTTCGTCATCAGTACTGCAGTGTCCACCCTTATCGATGATTCTCACAGTACCAGACACGTCTACCGCCAAGGTATTCGGTTCTTGAAAATTTCGCACTTTCATCGCCGCCATCTCAATCTCGATGCTGCGAGGAGCTATGGCAGGTTCCCGTTCGCCGGCCACAAACCAGGGGATGTTTTCGATGGCTCCTATGGCTCTCTTACTCTTGAACTCATTGTTACGCAGTTCTCCAAGAGACTTACGCCAACCAACAGTCTTGTACTTCACAGACAATAGAAGATTGGTAGTACGCGTTGTAGTGTCGACAATCTCAGATTGTTGTCTCAGTCCTAAAACGAGCGGGCGAACTCGCTTCGTACGCAATAATGCTGCTTGAGACGCCAGAGATTTCGCTTCATCTTCTCGCCCGGACTGCCTGAGCAACGCAGCACAAGCATCAAGTTCGCGAGTGAGGCGGCGATGATCCTCGATTTGATCAGCGTGCATGGCAGAAGGATCTGCGTCGCTTAGCCGGCCTGTTAAGATGTCGCAAATTTGCTTCTTCGTATCGGCTGCCTTCGAAACAGCGCCAAGAGAAGACTGCAAACAGCTTGCACGATCAAGAAGCGAAAGATACTCGTCTGTCTGCCTGTCCGCGGGGCGGGCTGACTGCGCCGCTCTACTATAGAGTTTTTCAGCTACGGCCAGCTTTCCGTCTTTGGCTTCAATGTCCGCAAGTAGACCGAAGGCTTTACCGTCATGTTGCCAATCGGCGACCTCCTTATTCGTCATGCTAATTTCAACAGCTTGCCGCAAAGCGTCGCGCGCGTGTTGGTAATCTCCTCTTTCCACATACACGGATGCAATTATTGTGTAAAGCTTGCAGGCTACGCCTGCCGAAGGACATCGCTTCAATTCCATCAAGCCCGCTCGGGCACACCAAAGAGCTGAGGTATCATCGCCACACGACTCCTGGAGTGTGGTTGCATAGTCGCAATAGACTTTTGCGCCAATGGCACCGCCGAAAAATCCGGAATCAATATCGGCCAGCCATTTAATTCGCGTCCGAAGAGCATCTTTCTCGCCGTGAATTAGAGTAGTGGCGATGGACCTTACGATCAACTCACTAGTGCATAGATAGAGAACCACTGGCAGTGGCAACAAAAGGAATACGAATTTGGCGATTCGCGTTTGTTTTCGCAGCAGCTTCAAGCGCTCTAAAACTGCGTCTGCGTCTGCAGCTTGCCCCTTGCGTGCAAGGTACCTATGGTAGGCTTGGAAGGCAGACTCGGCACGAGTTGGAAACTTCCACCCTTTTACTGGAATCAGATCGATGAGCTGCCGAAAGATAACCTCAGCTTCAGGGAATTTTTGCTGCCAGAGATAGAACTCTGCCTGCGAGGACAACTTTCCAACTGTTCCCGGTCCGTTCTTTCCAACAAACTTTTGCCATGCCGATGAAGACCAAATCAACAAGTGACCGGCAAAAGCAGGTTCCCCCGCAAACGCGCTGATTCTTGCCCAGCGCTCAGGAAAGGATACGAGAACTGATGCCCCTGACACTAGAGACGATGCCGCGGCAAGAAAGAAAGGCAGGCTAAAATAACTGTAGACGAAAAATCCAAAAGCCACGGCTCCAAAGAACAGAGCGCTCACGCTCAAAGCAATTAGCATTAGACACTCGCTCAGCAGAGCAGCGAGCCGAATTTCCCCTGTTGGTCGAGAATGGCCCGCCCCCTTCGCACTTGTGCCAGAAAGTCCGTTATTCTCACTGGTTCCCGGCTCAAAATTCGCCACGTTTTCGGCTGCTGCATGAATGCTCCCGGCCTGAGTACTGTCAGGCGGAACAGCGGGCTTCTGCTTGCTGAGAACATCGCCGGGTTCGGGTAATAATGGACTGTTCCCTGGTGATTGTTCATCACAGTCACGCGACGGGACTCCGAGCGAGGGTTCACCGGTCAAAAGGAGATCGCCTTGCTCATCTGGTTCGGTTGGTTCCTCAGGCTGGGTCATAATCGCTCCGAGTTGAGTCCAATATTCCAGTTGAAGCCTTTCCTCTTTCGGCATCCATCACTGCTCTTGCTCCAGTGACTATTCGTTCAGCTGCGTCAGATACCCTCATACTGCGACGAATTCTTGCAGCTCGGGGGTTCTCTCTAATGTGACCTGAGTCGTGCCTCCCGGTTGGCAAACCGCCCACAGCAAAGGTCCGCGGTGCCCCTCAAACTTACGGTTGAATTGAGACCTCCGGCATCCGTCGAGATAAGAATCGATCAATGAGTTTCAATCTCCGTTCATGAGTCAATGACGAGAAACATAAGCCAAGCTACGCTACAGAGGAAGCGAGGTATAACTTGTATTCTGCCCTGCCACGCGCCCACCTCAACATCCACAATAAAAGCTCGAATCTGAGGTAATTCTCATTCCCGAACAGCTTGGGCTTTGATTTAGCACCTGATAAGACTGGCCGTCAGTAACTCCAACTCAGGATTGGAGTATTTCTACATTTTTTCGTACCAGACTGGACCATCATTCGCCGCAGCTTGTGCTGCTTTCTTACCAGTGACTGCACTTGCTCTGACGATGGATGCCAATCTTTGCATGTAGGCGTGTGACATTTTGGACCGTTCTTCATCTGTCCAATCTACTGTGCGGAATTCATCAAGAATTCCCCAGAGATTGTCAGCACTCCCAGCGGCTCGTACGCGGTCAATCCACGCATCAAGAGATGTATTCGCCATAGTTCAGATTCCGATAGTTACCAAGACCCGCCAACCCCTTTTCTCAGCATAAACGGGATTACTGCAATCGTAAATAGCCTGAGTCGCTCTCGATCAAATTAACAGATTGGCGAACTTTCAACGATATGTAACGCAGACCAACATAATTGAAAGTTCAAATTCACTAAAATAAGACACGAAGCCCGGAGAGTTCGAAGGGTGATGCTATGGTTCTGGCAAAGACATGGTAAACAGTCCGGTGATCATTAACATTGCGCAAACAGGAGCCACAGCCGGACGAAGAAGAAGACTTTCCTTGCAGATTCGACAGGAATTCGTTAGTTCCGGTGGCGATCGTCCGTGGATAATGAACCGAGAAAATCGAAAAGTGCAATCGAAGTCTCTTCAAGAGTGATCATCCGCCTGACAATCAGCATCTGATTTGTTTGAAAGAGAAAAAGGGTGAGCAGTGCGCTCACCCTTTTTTGAATCATTCTTATCGGCTCAGTTTTCTGAGCGATGTGAATCTTGTCTGGCGGTCAAGAGTTATTTGCCACCATCATAATCGTCGCCCAGACTGAACGACTGATGCGTAAACGGGTTGTTGAATCCGTGCACGAATCCGTTTTTTGTACCATAGTACGGTCCGGTAATTCCGCCCCAAACAACGGCTGCAGGAAGCGTAACCAGACTCACCAGCGCACAGGAGGGACCAAAATCTTTGCCGCCGACTTTGTCAGCCAGAGCGGGAGTCCAATCTGTATATGCTTTGTACATTTGCCGCGTTGCTGCAACTGGAGTGCCAACCACTGTACCTGCACCAACGGCACTAACTCTGGTGACCCATAGCGATCCACCGACCACCTTCTCAAGCGGACCATCATCAGCTGCCATCGCGGGAGCCACCATGCCAAGGCTCATAAGAAGCGCCGCAACAGCGGCTAGTTCCATTCTCTTCACAACCGTCCTCCTCACCGTGAGCTTCCCTGGAGTTCTTGCCACGGAATACGCTCGCCAAAACCATAGTAATCGCTAACATCCTACTGCAAACAAAGGATTTTGTGTCCGAAATTCCAAACGAACTTTAGAATGTCGCTTCTCATGCAGTTGAACGACAAATTTTTGTTAGTTACCAAATCGATAACGCGAATGAATTGTAAGCGCTGCCTGCGACGCGGTTTCCGCTCCGTCTCCGTGCCTGTCGCTCGTTCGCCCGCGTGCGGTTAGCGGGCTTGAATTTGGCTAATGACTTCTTTAAAAAAAGCCACCGTCCGGTTCTCGGCCCAATATTCATCGAAGAGATGATCTTCGCGCGTGGCGTTGACGAAACCGGCATGCCCCCCGTAGGTTGTAACGAGAAGGCGTATGTTGTTATTAATCAAAGTGACATCGGCAAACGAATCAAAAGGAACGATTGGATCATCTTTTGCTGCAATGATCAGGGCAGGCACGGATAACCGGGGCAATGTATGGCACGCACTGGTTCGATGGTAGTAGTCGTCACCACTACTATATCCGCCGTTCGGCGCGGTGATCAGATCGTCGAATTGACGCATCGAGCGAATTTGTTTCAACAGTTTCGTGTCATACAGACTTGGGTGCGATAACGACTTTTTCAATACTTTCTTTTTCAATGTTCGCAAGAAAAACTGCTCATAAATGGAATTCTTCGGTTGTTCAATAGATCGAACACAGCGATGCAAATCAATAGAGGGCGAAACGCCCACCACTGAACGAATTAAATTCAGTCCTGAGCCCTCGACCGCAGCATTGAGAACGATGTTTCCACCTAATGAATATCCGGCTAGTAGTATGTCTTGCAGTCCGTCGCGCTCGGACAATTCACGACAAACAGCGAGCACATCGCACGAATGCCCCGCATTGTATAAGGTTGGGGTCAAGTGCATTGAACCGCCGCAGTTACGCAAGTTGATTCGCACCACATTCATTCCGCTGTTAAATGCTTTGTTAGCAAGCCCCAGCATAGGCGCAGACTCACTGGAGCCTTCCAGCCCATGAACGACCACGGCAGTGAATCTTAACTGCGGCTCATTATGAAAATGACACCAACCAAGCAAGCAAGTATCAGGTGAAACTTGAAAAATACGCTTCACACCAGCTTTCCGGAAATCTCCGAAATATCGAGGAAACAGCGCTGGCATGGCAGTCATGAGATGCCCGCTGCGAAACAAAAGCGGATGAGGTGCAAAATTCTGTTCCACTGAGAGCTGGTCTGTTGGTCTGGATGATTGAAGCTTGCACATTACTATCGACACACATGACTTGAGTATTTCGATAAATGATATACGATGTTAGGGGCTGGTTCACAAGAGCTAAAACGTTTACGGGTTTTAAGGTAGGGCTCATGCTGGGTGATGGCGAAGTTGGATTTTTTTCTCTGTTCGTCATATTCGCTTTGATGGTTATTGTAGCGATTGGAGCCAACATGGGCTGGTTTGGTCCAATGATTTAGCGACAATGATTGGACACTGTACGTAGTATCACTGGAATTTTGACCTGATTCTGGCCAGCTCGTTTGCCGTCCTGCGGGCGAATCATGATTTTATCTTGGCAGCATTAGCCAACTGTTTCAGGATTATTGTGCAGGGATGAAATCCAAGGTTTTGAATAGATTCGCAACCCAGAATCAAGTGGTGAGCGCTAATAAGTGCTTGGCAATGGGCTTCACAACAAAAAATCCACCCCACACAGCTTTTCCAGCGACGAGACGCCCCATTCGTTCGCGTCTTAATAGTTCTATACTTAAACAAATCCCATTCTTAACCTGCCCTTAAACTCTGAAGATCAAGAATATTCGAGTCGCATACTGCCCATTGCAACACCAAACCTTACCCCCCTCAATATAAGTGCGTTATGGCTCTGGTAATTTCCCTATCCCTCTGCCTAATCCTGATTTTTGCAATACTCGGCGTAATGATGCCTGAGACAGTGTTGCCGCTTTTGAAGCGTCTTTGGGAGAAACAAACTTTTTACTGGAAGCAGGGCGACTGACTCTTCGCCCATAAAGTTATTCTTAAATTCGAATTCGGTGTTACTCTGGATTTTTACGTAACATAATTCGCTTAACATTGCAGTGCTTGGGAACCTGTCGGACTGTTTCCCGGAACCACTACCTGCTCCTTCGAGTCCCTGTAGCTGGATTCAACGCAACTTCAGAATGATCACGGCGATTGAAGTTCGTGTCAATTAACGTCCCTTTTCCTTACTAATGAAGAATCAATAGTAGATATGAAGAAGTAAGGAGCCGCTGTCGTGGGAGGTTGCCCCTTCTTAGTGGTTCAGCGGCGTGTGCTGGGAGTTGAACTCAAGTATCCAGTTCAAAGACGCAATTCAAGCCTTCTGGCACCTTTGATGGTGCTCAGGCGGTTTCTAGCGGGGTGAAAATGCCATTGGATAATCGGATATTCATAATTATTATGCTGCTTTGGAAATTGGACTCGGCAAAAGTTGACAATCTACATATTTGGCCCTTGGTGTCCACCAAGGGCCACCACGTGGATAGCGCCCAAAACGTTGTCGGGCTGCTCGATATGGAACTTTACCTATGGGTCATGATGGATTCGAACCATCAACCAATTGCTTAAGAGGCAACTGCTCTACCGTTGAGCTAATGACCCGCTCGAACACAATTATAACTCACCGCGCCCGGCTGGACTCGAACCAGCGACCACCCGCTTAGAAGGCGGATGCTCTATCCACTGAGCTACGGGCGCCCGCAGTCCAGACGTCATATTCTATCGTTTTTCTCTCGATTATTTGAAGGATGTTACCCAAACTGTCCGGAACATGAAAAAATAAGCCCGGAGGACTGCATACAATGCCCGAACTGCTTAGCGAAGAAGACTTTACAGAGCGTTTCATAGACAAGATCAGTGATTACGCCCTGGAACCGAAGATGAGGGAGCCCCTGGTTTTGGACCTTCACTACGGTGTAGATGAGCCGGTTTTGACGATTTCACTGCAGGCGGTCTATGAGCAATACGTTGAAAACCCTCCCCGATTTCACGAAGTGATGGAACCATTTGTTCGAGATCTTCGCTGGACCGTTCAGGATCCTCGCTACCCGTCGAAAGATATTTATGAAATGACGTTGCCGATTTTGAGGAATTTTGTTGTCTCTCCACCGACCCCCCATGAAGCAGGCACAGACCCTTCGAGTCAAAAGGGTCCAATAGTTTTCGAAGATCTGCTTCGTAGTCCTGCGGAATACGTTGTCATTCAATTCAAGTTGCCACGCGGGGAAGAAGAAGTGGCTCTTCGTCGTGGCGACATAATTCCGTGCAGTCCAGATGCCAAGGTAATTAGTAAACTGGCATTCAACAACCTCGCGCTGGCTGTTCAAAAACACGGACTGACTGCGACTCCGCTCAAGTTTGAGACTCTTTCGGTGCGAGCCTGGTTGATTGGGCTTGGCAGCAGTAGTTTGCCCGATCACGTACCGGCGATGATCTGCGTACCAGAGATTATGCGGTCATTGGAGGAATCACTCAGAGCGGAGAATGGGCTAATTGCTATTTTGCCATCATGTGATCAGCTCATCGTCAGTAGCGACATTGAGGACACTGCAGTGTGCGAATTGGGGGTCTTGGCCCAACAGCTCTTTCTGCGAGCGGACGAGAAACTGAGTTCATTTGTGTGGTGTTTCAAAGGCGGCTCATTGACCGGTGTTCAAGCGGTAGAGCTTGAAGAAGAGAGTCTCAATTAACTACGACCATCATCCTGCTTTTTTTTACACCTAAAATAGTGCCAGCACGGGTGGTGGCGCTGAGGTTCATGCAAATACTCCAAAGGCGGTCCAAAAATTCTTGCTGGAATGGATGTCGTCTTGCCCGAATGCACGCTGATTTCAAGTTTCATGGCCGCGTTGGCTATGGCGGATTGAAGTGAAAATCGCGAATCTGTCTGATTGAGCATAAGGGAATCTCTTGATCACCTTCTTTGATCATGTCGCCTAATTCCGTGCTTGTGTGACTGATAATTTGCCGATTGTAGGCTTTTACATTTTTGATTTCAGTTTGGGCAGACTGCGGTGAACTCTTCTTAAGCTCCTGATTAACAACTTCCCGCCTTAAGTGGATGGTCAAGGAGAAAGGCTCCAATTGTATTGTTGGAACGAATCGATGAATGATAATCGTATTGTGGCATGGGAAACGGATGCCGTTGAGGCTCCAAAACCCTTTACTATGGCGGGAATCTGATAGATGAACCTCACTTTACTAAGCGTACTCAACTTTTTCCAGAAAAAAAATCGATTCCGCATCACGGCTAAACTTGCGGATAAAGCAGCCAGTAATCTGCTTCGCCGGCCGTCCGGTTGCCAGCCGCTCGGCTCAGTGGACTACCTTTTGATCAATATGCACCTTGATCCATCCAACAAAGACGACTTTTTGTCTAGTGTCCACAGCGGTCTGATGCAGACTCGCGATGCGGCCAATAAAGGCCAATCGCACTGGCACAAACACAAATTCACACAGGAGTACCGCACAGACCGGCTATTGCTCGATCCGAAAATTGAGATTTACTACCGGAAACTGGGATTGGCAAAGTCAGGACACAAGACAACTTTAGGAGAATCAGCGCAACCCAAGCTGAGTTGGGATTCGTAAAAACGGAACGGGAAGCAATCTTTCAAAAAGGACCTGTTGCGGTTACCAAAAGACCAGGGAATCTCAGTATAGGACACGCCGCGAGTTAGCGTGGGAGCGCAGAGTAGGCGATGACACTAAATACGGTGTCATCGCCGCTCTTCTTGGATGTCGTCAAATCCATACTTTTGTTGCATGTACGGTGACTAATGAGTTGTTGTTTTCGCGGCTAGTTGTTTGTCCAAAGCATTTTTATTGGGATCTTTGCAATTCCAAAATTCACCAATTTGACTGCCGCTTCCGCCCCGCTGAACAATATTTCCCTTGGCTTTAGATCCCTGTGCACCGCGCCATGCCATGCAGAACTACATGTGAGCGCTGGCACTAAATTCAACCTTGCAGCCATGATGTCCGGAGGTCAGCGACAGATCCTTGATGCCAAACTGATTCCACATTTTGTCTTTGTCCGAAAAAAGATTCACCCGGCCCGTGAGTTGTATTGGAACGTTCGAATCCCGCAAATGGCGTACAATAACGGCTTTCTCAATGAGCTTCATGAGGCCGTTGGTAACATGACTCCAATCAAGATCGACGTCATGCGGTATGGGAACTTTCATTGACAGGTTGTATTCGAGCTGACTGTTTGAAAACTGATCAGTCGGAATAAACTTGTACTTTACCAGTCCATCGCCAACGACGCGTCCAGATACTGTCCAGGGGCACATAGCCCAGCTATGGTTGGCATCACGTTTGAAAAGCTCTGTCTTCTCTACTGTTCCGTCCACGGCAACATCAGCCGTGGCGTTGAAGGAAATGCGATTGTCTGGTTGCAGTTCCATTTCTTGCACCTCCAGATTGTTCACCCTCAATTGGTGAGCTGTAGGATTGCGGTAACGCCACTTCTCTTCTTTTGAGAACACTTTGTTCAGTTTTACATTAAACGAAGTCGGCACCTTTCTTCTGATTGCGGCTTCCATCGCTTCTTCCGGCACGGTTACCACACACTTATTTAACTTGAGGATAGACGCTCCGTTGGAGACCTCCAGGCTGAGTCCCCGCGCGCGGACATCCACTTGCTGTCCGCCCAGCAGGGAAACCCCCGGAATCGCGAAGTCCAAATCGCTGGCCAGCTGAACTTCGTTGCCAACGTCTATTTTGATAGTGCCTCGCAGGTCGCTCAGCTTCACCTCGCTTGTGGGTCCGCGTAGAGTTGCGGCGCCTAATTTAATCGTGAGGGGAAGCTCCATGTGAGTGCGTTGTTTTTGCTCGAACTGTCCTTGCTCAAGCAACATTCCGTCAGGAAGAGAAATCGTAGAGTTGCCGGCTGTGGCAAGGGTGAACTTCGATTTGGAGCCTTGCCAGTCCAACTGCTTCAAACGAGCGACTCCGTTCACCAGCTTGAACTGTAACGAACCAAGTTTATCAACCTCAATCGGTCCTATCACTGCATCTGCGAGCCACAGCGAAAGCTTCGTCGCCTTCTTATTGATGTCAATTCGACCGGCTTCCGCTCTTGCAAATCCCTCGGTGGCAAAGTGTGTGGAGCGCCCATGCGAATCGATGTTCAGTTCCATCGTGGCTGGCACCGATGTCGGAAAGAACGCTGCAGTCTGATGAATATCCGTCTTCAAAACCAATTGTGTTTTCTGAAAATCCATTTTGCCGAGCAAGTGAAGATCCGAACTTTTTTGCCCCAGTTCGTGCTTCCACCCGAGTTCCTGCACATCAATGAGACAAACATCGCTACGAGAACGCGATCGTTTGTTCTTGCCAAAGTGAAAAGTGCAGTCTTCTAATTTGATCGTATTCTTGGGGCCGGTTTCACGCGCCAACTTGAGAACGAGATCATTATTCGTTTTAGTCATTCGCAAGCGGAGTTGAGTTTGCCCGCCGCTGAAATAACAATCGACTTTGTCGCCAACCCATTTGCTTCCTGGTAAGAAATTGAGATTGGCATCGCAAATACCTTGATAATTGAAATTGCGATCTACAGAAATGCTTCCCAACGTGATGGTGGAATCGGGGCCGAAGTGGAACTCCTTTTGATCCAGCAGCATTTTAGAGCCTTCGCGCAAGTGCAGCTTCGCTTCATCAATCTGAATTGTCTGAATGAGATCGCGCACGTCACCGTCTGCAGTGCCCGGTTGAATCAGATCAAAGAAAAACGCGCCGAGGGTTCGAACAAGATCGACTTCACCAGATACGGTGCCCCGATCTAGTTGAACCTTGAGCGGTGCAGGCATGCCGTTTACCACCCACTGCCTCGAGGCCGTGAGCCAGCCCTTCGCCTCACGGGTCGAAATTACTCCGGGATCATTAATAGGCAAGGTAAGATCGATTCGAAATTTCGTGTCGGGAGGAAACGTAGTGGTAACGTTGTTGATCAGGTAGGTTCCTGGTTTGAACTCTCCAGACGCGATCAGATCGATACTGGCGGTGACATCGGTTAATTTACGCAAATCAGCATCTGCCACGGGCACATCGTATTCTGCCTTAATAGTATGTTTCAGCGGAGCGCGCAGCATGCCGCATGCTGAAGAGCCCATCATCAAGATAATGGAGAAGACAGCCAGGATTGCTCTTTCTGCTCGGCTACCCATGCAGCGCTATATCCCCCCGAATATCAGGATCTGAGTAACCAAAGGAATATACGTGCGTACTATGGAAGTAAGACTATACACACACACACAGGATTCGGTTTGAGCCGCGGTTGCATAAGATACCCCGCGCAGTCGTGAAAGATTCAAGAAGGGAAGAGCGAACCAGACGATCTCGGTGAGAGCACATAAATTGACAGCCCAACGGTGAAGCGCGTCTGTAAACCTGCTGCGGAGGCGAAAATCAGACTGAACCGATCCGTCCTGATACCTTGACACCGTGACACACCCTGCACTAGGAGGATTCCATTATGCTACACGATTACTCGCCAGACCTGTGCGATGACTTACCCTTATAGATTACATACTGTAAGCCGATTGCGGTTTCAATTTGTAATCAAGAGTTGATGTTCAAGTTGCGCGCGAGCGCAAGTGGTGTACAGCAATTTAATTCAGAATCTTGATCGGGTGTCAGGTTTGCTTTGAACCACTTCCTGTTGTGGTGCTGAGGCCGATTGGATTCCTGACGTTTTGCATTGTTCCGGAATTTTTAACTCTACCGGCTCCCTCACGCCTGCGGACCAGTCTATAGTGGTGGACGAACTCAAACAATATAAATTGATATGCTCTTCAAATTTATCTTATTTGCCTTTTATTGCGCGTCGCTGATTCTGATTGAGCGAAGACAACCTCTCAGGGTACCGCGCGAAGATTCCACCAAACATTTGCTTCGTAATGTAATCATTGGTGCATTGGGCTTCTGTGCAATACAACTCATCGAGCGCCCGGTGGCTCAAAGATTGTCCAGGAGAGTTGTACAAAGAAGGCAAGGAGTACTTAACTGCTTGCCCTTTCCAAATTGGATGCGGACCATTTTGGGAATTATTGCGATGGACTACACTCTTTACTGGTGGCATGTACTACTTCACAAGGTTCCATTTCTCTGGCGCTTTCATCTTGCACATCACATTGATCGCGATCTGGATACTTCCACGGCACTCCGGTTTCATTTCGGCGAGCTATTACCGTCGGTGCTGTGGCGCGCACTGCAGATTCGAGTGCTTGGCATAAACCCTGACGTGCTGCGGAAATGGCAAGCATTGCTCGTATTCAGCGTTTTGTTTCACCATTCAAATATGCGCTTACCTATTCGGTTGGAACGCTTTCTCAGTAAATTTATCGTCACGCCAAGGATGCATGGCATCCACCATTCAATAGTACCAGCCGAACAAAACTCTAACTGGTCGAGTGGATTGACTCTATGGGATGCACTACATCGTACTTTGAAGTTGAATGTTCCGTCGCCAGACATCACCATTGGCGTTGAGGGCTACCAGGATCCGTCGGCAGTATCGCTTCAGGGAACCCTGCTGGCTCCGTATTCAGCACCGCTTTCTCAGGCAGTCGACGTGGCGGAGCAGTCAGCACCAGCGGCATTATCTGGAGCGGCTTTGACATCGATTAGCGAAGAGTTGTAAGCTTGGTCGGGTGGAGAATGGAACGGCTTTTCTCCACAAGAGAAATAAGATCGAACTCAACGGCGAACAATTTGGATGAGCCAAATTCCCGATAAGAATGAGCAATTCACGTTCTATTGGTGCAGCGCAAACTGCGATGGGCAAAGAAATTGAAGTCCATCGGTGTAGACCATCGAATTTCAAATGTGCGAGTGACGACGCTGGGAGAGAAACTAACATTCCTTCGGCGATTCGATTCGGCAGAACCGGTATTGATTTGCGCGATTCGAGAGGCACCATTGCAGATGAACTTCTTATGCACCGGGAGCATACCGATGACAGCCTTGAAGACAATGTGTTTGGTTGGACAAGCTCGATTTTTTGGAAAATGGATGGGAAACCTGCAACAGACTTCTATTCGAACTTCGCACTCGCCAATCGTGCCTTCTTCGAGACATGATTGCGATCAAAATGTATTCTCCGCTGGCAATCTCCCACTGGTTCGAGCTGTTCCAGAGACTCAGACCGCTGGAATATATATTTTCTGATGTCACAACTACTCGTCGCGAAGCAAAGATAATTCGAAGGTTCGGTGATGTGCCCTTGCGTCAATTCCAGCGAAGGAGCCCTCAACTATGCAGTCAGGGAAATTACTTATTCAAGAGTTCGCACACCGCTCGACGCGACCTTGTGGCTGAACGGCTTGGCTCTGTTTCAGGAAGCCACAGTCACCAAGAAAGTCAATCAACTCTGCGGTGTAATGTCGATAATCATGCACGTAGTATGCTGTCTGAGTAATCGACGGATGTTCCTTCCAGAGATCAGTTACGAAAGACATGATACGAACAGGTTGTTACCCAATCCAGATCTTCAAGCACGATGTTAGAACAAACGAAAACGGAAAGCCAAGAGACATGGATGTTTGCTTCCGGCAGAACAAATGTATTCCATCGTGCCTTTTCAGGGATTACGTACTGCTCTTACATCGGGCTTGGATCCATAAGCAACGCAGACAAACAGGTTGGCAACTCCCCTCAAAGGTTTTCGGCCACCGAAGTGTGACAAGCGCTTCCTGCATAGCAGTCAACAGGCATTTGTGTGAAGACAGTCTTTGCAGCTCAAAGGCTCCGTGTCCAAGACCAAAAGCGTCGAAATCGGAAGGACCGAGACGGGCGGACGAACGAGATAGTGGCCGGATAGTGGCGGGGGGCTGGCAAGTATGTTATTCTGGATCTCGACTAATTTCCGGGCGAGTGGCGGAATTGGCAGACGCGCTAGACTTAGGATCTAGTGGAGTAATTCGTGGAGGTTCAAGTCCTCTCTCGCCCATAGACTGTGTTTCCGCCGAAAGGCGGTTTTCTTTTTGGGGGAGTTAACCGACCGCTAGCCTACTCACAGCCTATTCCAGGAACTTATCTCAATCAGACTCATCATGGCTGGTATAAATAGGGGCATCCAGTGGCATATCTGTACGAGAGCGGGGGCTCCTGATACAGTGTCCAGAGATGATCAAGAAGAGGCTTGTAATGCGATTAAAGTTGCCAGACCGTTTCCTTCAAGGACTTGCTGCCTTTACCCGGATGGATGAGGACTCTTTCAACGATCTTATGAAAGAGTTAAAAGAACTAAGCCCCGCACTTTCACCGGAAAAACTTGAGAAGGAGTTTGCATTAAGACGCACACAAGTGAGTGAAAGTGAAAGTAAGCGTTTGTTTGAGATTCTCATGTCCCTTTGTTTCCTCAAGGAAAACAATCCAGAAGAAGGAGACTTCGAAAGCGCAGTCTCGAAACAGGTAAGTGAGCTGTCAGTACCAGAACAAGACGTCTTGAAGGTTCGGCTGAAGGAAGTGTTATCCGATGTAACGGCACTTGAGCTAACAGCACATGCTCTCAGCGTTTCGGCAGACCACGATAAAGTTCTTGTCAAATGCCGTATTTTAACTGATCTTCGCGCGGTTTTTTTTGATGACGGCACCACTGCAAATGGTGCCGTCGTAATGCATACTCTGAAACTCGCTTACCACCAAGATGGAGGACAAAAAAACTGTTACGTAGGAGTGGATTCACGAGATATGGATGAGCTTGAAAGGGCAATCTCAAGGGCTCGGCGTAAGGAATCATCAATTGTCGCGATGCTAGAGAGAGCTCAAGTTCCAGCGATACAAGGTGAATAGGCAATGTTATTGAAATCGGATATCGAATGGATGGCTGACTCCAATGCTCTTGTTGATGCGGAGCAAGCCTATTGGTGCAAAAATCAAAACTCCGATACCCCGCACAGCCTTTCAGAACCTGTCGAACAGTCTGTGGAATGCACTGCCAGCGAGGCGGACGGTATTATGCTGGAGAGCTTGATACAAGTGTTTCATCAAATGGGGGCCGAGTCCCCGTTCCGACGGATTTCAACTCCACTAATGATCTGGGAAACATCAGGTACAAGCTTAGTTCCATGGAAGCACCACGCACGATCGGTAGCGTCTCATACTGAAACATGGCGAACGCTAGGCATTTACATTCTAAAACACAGAGTGCGGAAGAGAGAGGATGAAGACCTCCGACATACGTTTCACATATTGGCTTCGCGATGGCGCGATGAAACCGGTATGTTGAGTTCGCCGAAGCAAAAAGCTATGCATACTGATTACCAACGAATTATTGGAATGGGGACAGATGCGCTTCCTCTTATTTTCAGAGAACTCCGCGACTACGGTGGGCACTGGTATTGGGCTCTAGGAGCCATTACGAGGCACAACCCTGTTCCCTTAGAGTATTCGGGTAATATGGTGAAGATGAAACAGTACTGGCTTGAGTATGCAACTGAAAATGGGTACTTGTGAGGGACTATGCAGACGCGTCTTTCGCCGAAAAGAGAGATGAAGTTTGGCAACCTAAGGGAAACAGAGTATTCAGTGACTAGTGCGGAGACTCCAGACGGAGACTATATAATTTTGCAGGCCGGCCTGCAAAATTACGATATCCGAGCCACTAGCTTTGCTATAAGGATTTCAATCCATTCTCAGCCCAAACTCAGCCGTCCGCATCGTCATCCAGACCGAGTTCGGGCTTAGCAGTAGATGCAGCGCTTCGGACCCCAGCGACAAAAGACATATGGATCTTTTAAAACCTGCTGCGCCAGCTCAGAATGTGTTGCTGGCAGAGATCTTTTGAAATTAGTTGTGTATTCCGGCGAAAATGGCCCCCTTTTCCGATGAAAATGGCCTCCCTGCCAAGGGAAATGATTAAGGGGTAGCTTGAGTCATTTGACGTTGAATTGACCTACTGCGGCTCGGCACTATATCTGG
>JAKFUT010000310.1 GCA_021732565.1 Candidatus Obscuribacterales bacterium | reverse complement strand
CTTCCTCACCCGAATATAATTGGATCGTTCCTTTAGTCATTCTATACCGTTCTCGTGTCAGTAGCATGTCATGGGAGGTCATGTACAACAGTATTATCATTACGTATTTGCTCCGGTGGTCTATTATGTTGGCACTATCCAAGAGAGAAGTGGGTCAAACTCCCTCGCGGGGCCTGTTCTTCGACCGTTCTTCAGAAGGGAAAGCGGCCCCGGGAGGCAGTTTGACCCTCTTCTCTAGATCCTTTGGAGAAAGAAACAGCGTCTTGTATTAGACGACCGGGAGCAAAAACGGGTCACTTTTCGAGACCCATCAGCGGACAGGGGTTAATTAGCGGGTTCAGCAAAATAATGGAACTAACTTTCTTCTGCTCATGTTGTCATTTTAAAGCCCAAGCATAAGGGTAACGGGTTGGTCCATTAAGGATCGCCTCGAGGACGAATTTCAGACCTGCCTGAAACTGCTGCGTGGCGGGACGTGTGGTAGCCAACTACTCTTAATCTATCCCGGTATGCACAAATGGAGCCCACGCGTGAATAGGTTGCCCTTCGCGTAATGCGCGGCACTGGGATTCCCTCAATGCACCAGCGATGGAACTCTTCCCACCCTGCCATATTCTGTGAAAGTCTTGCATCAGCCCTGCGGTAGATCGGTCGGCGACCTCCCACAAGCTGGAAAGAATGTTTCTCATTCCAGCATATATTAGAGCTCGCGCCAATCCGATTATTTCACCACCGGTGGTGATCACGTTTACACCAGTTTGACATGCAGAAAGAACCAGGAGACGCCCGTTATTTGTGCGGAATGTACTATCTTGCAGAATTCGCGCAGCAGTCAACACACTTCCGTCGGCCAGTACCAGACCCGAAGCCATCGGCTCTTCGGGGTTAAACACTGCGTGACCGGCAAAGTGAATAACAGAGTATTCGCTAAAATGGTGAAGCAAGCCATCTTTGACTTCTTCATTGGTCAAAAACCGAACCTCACTTGAGATTTCGCTGGCAAGACCAAAGACGGTTTTACCTTCTTCAAGCGTGTAGCTCAAGTCTTCAAGACCCGCTGAGGATCTAAGCCTGGCGCTAAAAACGATGCCCTCGTCACGAGTAGCTGAGTAGTCGCTGATGGCTGACACCAGATAACGCGTATCAGCAGCGGCTTCTTCTTCGTCGGAACCAAGCAGTCGAATAAGGCTGGCCGACGGAATTACGCTGAGCGCGAATCGCTCAATTAAATACCGCTTGCCATCGTGTAAAGCGGCAAAGGGCAACCTGTGCAAACTTCCGTGAGGAACAAGTACCAGTCGCTCAATATTGTCTGGCAGCGTCGCCATCAGCGGAGCGAGCAAGTGATCATAAAGGCGGCGACAAAGGCTAATGGGCACTTCCCAACCCTCTGTGGCGGACATTTCAAGAAAATCGAGCAGTTGTGCTTCCAGCTCCGCAATTTCGGCTTTCGCCAAGACATGCGTCTCAGGTTCAGCGAGATCCTCTCGTATACACGCGCTCAACAGTATCTCTTCTGTCCAGAAGAATTCGATAATAGCGGCGTCAGACTTTAGCTTTCCCTGTTTCCATAGATTTTTGAGATCATCGAACTTCAAAGTAGGCACTTTGATCATCTGTGCATAGTCGGGGTGCCTGCGCTCAAGTTGATCGACTACGTCGCGCCATTCCTTGTATAACTTGGGTACGTCATCTGCACTCACATGGGCCCCACGGTGGCCGGTTTCCGTTTCACCGCCTTGACCAAACATGCGTTCCAGCCCTGCTATGCGGCTGCTCAGATCCCGTTCTTTGGCGATCAATCTTGCGATAGCATCATCGTCTACAGAGGCTAATTCAGAAATATCAATAGGAGAGTTAGCCAGCAAATCGAGCATCGCGCGAGATTTGGCTCGCCCTATATATTCTATGGCCTCCACTCGTTTACCGGAATCAACGCACAACTGAATAATGTCGCGATAAATTTCTTGTCCTGCAGCTGCAAATGATGTCTTGAGCCTGTCTGAGTGTATGTAAGCTCGTTGCTCTTCAAACAGTTCCACCGCGTGATCAAACGCCTGATAAGCCTCCTCGTCCCGGCCCAGGTGATGAAGTGATCTTCCCTGATTGGCGAAGTAAACCCGTTCGCCCAGACGATCTTTCGCTTCGGCTGCCGTTTGCGCGGCCATTTCGTAATACTCTAAAGCGCGATGGTGATCACCTTCGACAGCAAAGCAGTCACCAAGGCTGTCAAAATGAGCCGCTTCGGTGCGCTTATCTCCAAGTTCACGGGCAAGCTCCAATCCCGATCGGCAGAACTCACGAGCTTCGTCCACTCGACCTTGCTTGAGCAAGACATTGCCAATGTTTCCCAGCCATGCTGCTTCTGCTCGTTTATCATCGCTTTCTCGTGCCAAATCCAGCGCTTTGTGCAAACAAGTTGCAGCTTCCTCCAGCCGGCCTTCCTCAAAATGAACCAATCCCTCGCTGGCCAGACATCGAGAACTAGCCTTTATGTCTCCTCGTTTCTCAGCCTCTTCCAGTGCTCGGCGGTAGCTGTCCATAGCTGAACCAAAGTCTTTCATTTCGGCCAGGGTCTGACCGAGATTGCCGAGCCATGACACCCTGTTCGGTCCATCCACCATGATTTCGGAAGCCTGACGGAAACACTCCGCCGCTTGCTCCAACCATCCCCGGTTGCGATAAATTTCTCCCAACTTTCCGAAGGAAACTTCAGCCGTTCCTCCATCCCTAACTTCAAGGGCCGCATCCAGTGCGCGCCACAGTTGAACAATGGCTGCACTTTCATCACCTGCGTCACACTCTAGCTCCGACATCAGGTAGCTAACATGGGCAAGCACACGCAGATCGTTTTGGCATTCTGCTATCCGCAATGAAAGATCCAGTAGGACTCTGGCGTCGCTTGGATTACCCGCCCCTCGTTTTGCTACGGCCAGATAGCTGAGAAAGACGGCCTCAGCCAACAAGTCTTGAAGACTGCGAGCAGCCTCCAGCGCCTCGGAGTAGTGACTGTCTGCGGTGAGGAAGTCCGAATCCTCGAGAGCCACCCAGCCTCGATCTGAGGCTTTATTCATTAGCTCCCGTATATCAGTTGAATCCAAGTTCCTATACTCCAACCGGGTCTGCTTTATCCATTACAGATGATAGAAGCGTGACAACCAAGTTCTGCTTTCGCTAGCCGTATGTACCCACGCCTCCACTATTTTGGACACGGACTTGCAGATTTCCCGGTTGTTCAGCCCCTCTGAAGGAAGCCTGTCATTTAATATAGAGCTTTCTGGTCAGGCAAGCAGGTGGTGACGAAATTAACATCGCCGGCCGGCAATTTTTCATTGTCACCAAGATACTGCAATCGAGTGAGTGATGGCTTTGCCTCGACCTCTGCTCAGGCACCTACTATCGCCACATTGCACCATGCTTAACGGAAGTGTTTGTATGTAGAGAGGCCCTGACCGCGGTCCAGAGAACCCTCGGTAGGCACCCGATAGCAGCCCCCGCTAAAACCAAGATGCAAATAATGATCGGGTTGAGGAGAATGAGCAGAAACTCACCACCGTCTGCCTTTACGCCTTCATCGCCGCGCAACCAGTTGACGCTGCACGCCATTAGTACTGAGGGAATTGCAACCATTGCCCCAAACAATGAGCCAGACCCGATTTGAATTTTCCTCACCCAAAAAAAACCAATGCCTAGACAAAAGCAAGCGCTTGCCGCTAAGACCAGAAGGACATCTCGTTCTGGATGGGTGACCCGGGTGCCTATATCTGAGAGAGCAGGCTTAGCGAAACAACCTGCACTACAGTTGATGATCGCTAACATGTGTCGACTGAACAGTGTACATTGCAGAGAGACATGCAGTCATTCGGCGGTACTTCCTGTTGAGTTTTTTGCTTACCCTTGTTGTTGTACTAGAGGACCGATTTATGCCGGACCTGAGTGCCAAGACTTGATCAGCCGCCGTTCGGATATCGGCGATACTGCGGGTAGCACGCCACAAATTGACTCTTAACCGGTGCGCTTTTCTTCGCAGACTTCAGCGGCACGACCGAATTATTGGCAACTTGATGGCTGGACTGACTGGAAACGGGAGTGTGACACGATGCCGGGGCCAAAGCAATTGATTGCTTTCCAGTTCGCCTGGAATTCCTGGCCCCCTGCTGTGGTGTAGACCGGCTGACGGTCAATGGTCCCGCCATCTTTCTCGGCGAGACATAGGTCTGAAAACCAGCAGTCGGCAAACTATCTCGCTCGTGCCAATTCCCGAACCGTGCTTCCATTCCAGGTCCGGCGCCCGATGGAGATTGCATCCCCCCACCTGGCATACCACCAAGACTCAAGGGGAATGGCGGCGGGCCTACCCCGGCTAACCCCGGATTTACCCTGCTCGATCCTCTCATTTCCCCGTTGATATTTTGTGCATATAGCCGTTCTGGCGAATTCGCCTCAACCAGGCGCATAAGCCTTGACTCCTCATACTTGCTGAGATTGGGAGGAGCCACGAACGGAAGAGACGCAACCCTCTGCTGCACTTGCTGAGGTTGCGGTACAACTGCTGTAGTTTGCATAGCTGTTGGTACTGGCACTAAAGGTTGCTGAGCTGAGGGCGATTGCGGTTGCCCCACGGACGATTGATCGGCTCCGATCAGATCTGCCAGCGCCGGAACGCCCGGGGCGCCTCCCCCAAATTGACCAGGAAGAACCGGTTTCTTAGAAACGGCTTGATTGTATCGCTTGGCAATACTCTTGACTTTGCGGGCTGCAGCCAACGCCAGCTGATCGACATAATCACCGGCATAGGTAGTCGGCACCTTAGAGTACATCGCACTTACTTGCCCGGAAAGGGACGAAACGGGCACGGACTGAGCGATTGAAGATTGTGCTATGGAGGGTACCGACGGTTCGGGCTTGGGTTGCAGATCAGACTCGCTGGGCAGATAACGCCCTGGCACGAATGGACGAAACTTTGCGGTGGTATCGCTGATGGGAGTCATTGTCACCAGGCGGCGCTTGTCAGCCGGCCTTGTGGCGACGGGAGTTCGAAGAGTGGAATGTGAAATTCTGGTTGGCTTAGCAACGGGCTGCTTGGCAGGGGGAGCCGTACTGTTAGCTCCGACCAGACTCTCTTGCAGGAATGAGGCTGTGTCTGCTGCTGTTGCAGCCATTTGGGTGGCCGCAACCATGTTTACGCTTATGAGAAAAACTGCTGAAAGCTTCATTAACCAACCCCTACCGGGTAAACCGCCTGGAGAGACATGAATCGCGATGCGCCACTGATGCCAGAGCTTGGCAAGCCGCCATCCCTAAACCGCGTATTGGTCTCTTCTTGTGGTTAAACTCTAGATCTCGTTCCGGTTAATGTCACTGGGAGAACTACGCATGAGGCGCCAAACGACTGGCTACCGGGGGGTATTTCCCGCAGTTCAGGAATTAAGTTATTCCCATACGAAGCGGTAGCCCACACCCCGTACCGTGAGTATGTGCTTGGGTCGACTGGGATCTTCTTCTAACTTTTCACGCAAGTAACGAATGTGAACATCCACCGTTCGGCTCTCGCCAAGAAAATTTGAGCCCCAGACTTGTGAAAACAGCTGATCGCGAGTGAACACCCTGTTGGGCTGTCGCGCCATCGTGGCAAGAAGTTCAAATTCCTTAAAAGTTAGCTCGACAACCTCGCCTCGTACCTTTACCAGACGGCTGTCCAGGTCAATTTGTAGATCGCCGTACTTAATAACTCTGCTGGGCGTCTTCTGCTCGGTTGCGTCCCGAAGATGCACCTTAACGCGGGCCACAAGCTCACGCAAACGAACGGGCTTTGCAACGTAGTCGTTAGCGCCCAGCTCAAGCCCCACCACAGTGTCAACTTCAGAAGTCCGGGCGGTGAGCATGACAATGGGTGTGCGCTTGTCATTGGAACGCACTCTCCTGCAGACCTCGTAGCCATCAATCCCGGGCATCATCACGTCAAGAATAATGAGGTCGGGATGCTGATTCTCAATAATCTGCATCGCCTCCAGACCATCATGGGCAAGCAGTGTCGCATAGCCTTCCTGCTTGAGATAATACTGAATCGAGGTGGCGATATCTACTTCGTCATCAACGATCAGAATACTCTTCATGTTTCACTCCCGAGAAGCCCCGCGCTGAGCATCGAGGCGGGCAACAATAGTAACATCGCCACCACCTTTTATGTGGTGAGGTATCGCATTGTTTTTCAGTGCAAGGATTCCAAGACAGCTCACCCCCAATCCAAAAAATGGCACGAACTCCTCAAACCCCATTCATCTTAGGCGACAGCCCTGTTACCAAAGTGAGCAAGACACAAGCCGCGAGCCGAGCTGAAGCTGTAGAATGGAACCGAAGCCCCGGGATTAATGGTTTATTCGTCGCCTGCAGTTGGCATCGAACAAAATAGACTATACCGGGGTGCCGGGCGAAGGAGCCGAAAGTGGCCCGTCTGCCAATAAGCAGTAAAAAGCTCTTACAAGTGACCCAATCGCACAGCCGCCACACCAATGTGCGAGATTGATGAAAAGCCCGAGAGATATTAACGTGAATTTGGAAATGGCAAAACCGGTAATTAAGGCATGGGCTGCAGTCATCTGTACCCTGATGATTCTAGCCCTGATGGCCCCGGCGAATGCGACCAGGAAGGCCCCCACCGCTAAGAACTCGGTAAAAGCAGGCTATGTAGCGAAAAGTGGGCTTTATGCCAATTTTGCTCCTTACCCCCCCATGATTACACCGATTCGTATCGGAATCACCTGTCGTGCCCCGCTGGCACGCTTTGCGATTTGGACTCCCGGTTTTGTATTTCTCAACGGACGGCCGGTCTTTCCCCTTGAACCGGGGATCCCGTACACGATTCAAAACGGACGGATAAGCGACGTGGCGGGACACGCCTATGACATGCCCCCGGATCAACGGGTGCACGTCACCGCGTCGGATTACAGAGTGTGGTCGAATAACCGCTGGTACCGGGGCTGCCTGGAACTGATCAATCTTGGACCACGGATTACGGTAATCAACTTGCTTGACATGGAAGATTACCTGCTCGGAGTCGTCCCCTCGGAAATGCCCGCCAGCTGGCATATTGAAGCCCTGAAATCGCAGGCGGTGGCGGCACGCAGCTACGCATGGGCACACGCCGGCACCGGATCGAAGTGGCAAAGCGAGGGTTTCGACCTGGTTCCAGACGTGCGAGACCAAGCCTATAAAGGTTTAGCCGCAGAAGCTCCCAGCACTTTCCACGCAGTGCAGATGACACGTGGCTTGATATTGAAAGATTCCGGGAAAGTGAAACCGGGATTTTATCGAGCCACGGTCGGCGACAATGCATTTGAGAATCTCAATATCAGACAGGCAGACGTTCCCACCCCCCAGCTGGAAAAGATTACCGGTGTGGCAAAGATTGTCGGAGTTACAGTAAAACGTTGGGATCCGATGGGAAATGCTCATACGATTCAAGTTATGGGGCAAAAGAAGAGTAGGGAAGTCTACGGAATAGCTCTGGCTAAAATGCTTGGCTTTCAAACTGCAGGAATTCTTGATGCTCAGGAATCAGGTCCAATCTGGCGATTCACTTACCGCGGCCCGGGAAACGGGGCACGAGGTTTGAGTCAGAATGGGGCTAATACACTGGCTACTCATGGATGGCAGTATCACCAGATACTGCAGCAGTACTACCAGGATCCAGACGGAAAGCTCCAACTGGATTACATGCACAACTACAGAGCACCTGTTCCACCGGTCGCATGCGGGCTTCCCCCGGCGCATCAACATAAATGAAGCAAGAGGTCAGCAAATATGCCCGAGAAGATGAATGCCGATGATCATCTTAGAATAGCGCGCAGATTACACTTTCAAGGCGACCGTGAGGAAGCAATTAAAGAATACGAACGAGTTCTTGAGCTCGATCCGGCTAATGTGGATGCGCGTAACGGGCTCCTGTCGTTAGGGGAAGATTCTCCGCTCAACCAGATGCCCGCAACACCGGCGCCGGTGGAAGATTATTCTCATCAATCGGGTCTAAAGCGCAATTTTTTCGCTAATCAGGCAACCGCTGGATCGGGCGAGCAGTCCAAGGTAAAGAGCGGCATCATGATGCTGGCGATGGTGCTTCTGTTCGGCGCATTTTCGTATGGTGCATATATGATCGTAATCTTCTACATGAATTACGACAATCTCAATGCACGAGACAACATTGATGTTCACTTCGAGCGAGCAAAAATGAAAGATGGACAAGCGCAAGTAAATATCGAGGTGATCAACAAGAATCCCTATCTTGTGCGTAATATGCTCGTGTTTTATGAAATACGAGATCGCACCGATGCCCTCCTGAAAGAAGGCAAACTTACGCTTAAGGGATCGGTGCCAGCGGGAGATCGTCGCATGTTTTCTGATGTGCCATTGGGAGATCTCAAAGGTGATCCGGGCAAGTTAACTGCGCGAGTGGAGACCTTAAAGCTTGGCCCGAAGCGATACAAGCTGAAGGAAAAGTATGCTTCAAAATTCATGGACGCTGCAGCCATGAAAGACAAAGATGCACTTTATGAGTATGAAGAACTAACGCAAGACCTCGACGATTTTGTACCGGCGTTCATCGGCTATGGACGAGCCTTGGCAGCGCGTAGTAAGTTCGACGATGCCCTAAAACAATATCAAAAAGCACTGGAACTCGATAGCGATAACGCAAATGCACATTATTACTCCGCAGTAGCATTGTTCTACAAAGGCGATCGGCCCAACGCGAAGAAAGAGATCGATTTGGCTGCAAACTTAGCTCCAGATGATCAAGAAATCGCATGGAATCAGAAGTATCTGTTTACGATTAAGGATCCGCCCAAGAAAGACGAAAAGAACGCCAAGAAGTCCGAGAAACAAAAGAAGTAACATTGACGAGTTATTGAGCGCAACTCCAACATTGCCGGTGCATGGCTCAAAAGATCCAGAATCCGATGCCACAGCTTTGCCAGGTTCTGGGAATAATCTGACAGTGAGATGGCTTGGTTCATTTAGATTGTGTCCCGGTTGACGGTTACGAAAACAAAAACGGACTTCTAGCAGAGAAGACATCACCTTCATCGAAGAGCACAACGATGGCATAACGCCTGTCACAAGATGACTCATCAACCCATCCCGGGCAGGTGGCACATTTTTTCAAAGTGCACGGTTCACAAGCTGCTCGCTACAATGGAGCAAAGTTCAAAATAAAAAGAGTAACCAGATAGCTTCATGAAGACGACAACTACGAACAATCAGTCTTGCACCAATGGGGAAATGAGCCGATACCAAACCGCCAAGGGTCCAAGAGTCCGGCGACGAGAGCTTGGGGCCTCATCAGTGGAGCTGGTGTGTGGTCTTCTTCTGTTGGTACCGGTTTCGCTAGTTTTAATGGATCTGGGCTTCGTTATGCTGTCAGTGTTCGCAAACGACTCTTTGTGTCGAGAGGCCTGTCGTGCGGCTTCTGCCACCGACCCTAAAGACGCAAAAAAGGTTGCCGAACAGTTAGTTACCAGGGCTAACGCCGGCGGCTCAACCCTGTCCGTCTATAAATTAGTAGGCGATCCAACAACAAGTGCGATGAAAGTTCCAAACGCCGAACAAGGCGGATTAGTGGAAGGGTCGGTCACCCTCAAGACCGGAGTGGACGTAAAACCCATGTTTCTTGTTGGCGCGCTGTATGGTGGCAAACCGATCGAGTTTGTCACCCAACAAACGTTCCCCTATACATTCGTGCTACAACCCAAGCCGAAAGACAAAAAAGATCAAAAAAATGGCGAGGAAGAAGAATCACCGGAAGAGGAATGAGCAGCGACTTACAGACCGGGCTTCGAAGGCTTCCGTTTTAGTTTCTGAATCTCCAGTGGCCTCAAAATCTTGAGATTGGGTAGCCTCGGCTGATAGGCCCAGCGCAGCAACATCCGACGAAAGTCTTCTGGTTGAAACGGCTTCTTCAAGAAATCGTCCATTCCAGAACGAATGGATCTTTCACTTTCTGTTTGATCCGCGGTGAGGGCCACTATAGGCACATGTTTACCAGTGCCGCGTTCTCGGCGTCGGACCTCCCTGGCACAAGCAAGGCCATCCATCCCTGGTAAAGCGACATCCATAATAATCGCGGCAAACGACGTACACCCAAGCGCGTCAAGAGCGGCTTCTGCCGTGGAGACAACATGCGCATCATAATCGAAACGCTCGCACAGCTCGCGAATCACTTGCTGTTGCGTCTCATTGACTTCTACGACTAATAGTGTCGGCCTGTGCATTTGCGAGCCCTGACTGGAGGTCGATCCCAGCAGTAGGCGTCCAATCGTCCTAACAGGTTCCCCGGCAATCCAAATTCCCCTGCGGATGGGTCCACAAAAATTAAAGGACGGAGTCATCCTTTTACAGGCGCCCCCGACAACCCGCTGCGTGCCGGGTCGCTGTTGCCATCAGCTATCACAGAGCCAATAATCGCTTAATTTTTTCCAGATCCGGTGCTTTGTCGCTCAATAAACGCGCACTCTCATAATAGGTGATTGCAATTCGCAGGTGCTCGTTCTTCGTGCCGGGATCAGGTTCCGCACTATTGAATGCTATATGCAGCAAAGCCAGATCGCGCAGAATCTTACTCTTGTACTGCGGATCAGCGTCAGTCAACTTGCTGGCATACTCTTTGAGGTTATCGCCAAATCGTTTTAGGTCTTCCGGCTGACTTTGTGCGCGCGCCTTCAGCTCGGTCATTACCTGGTCGAGGTCATGAGCACCATATATAGTATCGAGCTGCGACTGCACCTTCTCCTTAAATCGATCATACTGCGCAATTTCTGCATCATCAATTAATCTGTTGTTTACCGTGCGTCCTTTGTTAGCGCGCGCAAACTTCTGAGACTCGTCGAGCGAGGTATAAGCCGATCGCAAGAAATTTGCCGCTTCGCCACCGAGGTCGTAATTCTTGCCGGCCAATGCCCGATCACCGCGATCATATTCGCGTTGATCGATCCTGGTGCCTTTTTCCAACCGGGCTTCTCCAAGCCCAATCATCAAGGCCGCTCGGCCTCTCTGCACTTCCAGCAATGATCCGCCACTGCCGCTGTATGTTTGCCAGTCTGATACCAGCAACGTGGCAGCATTTTCATTTTCTAGTGCAAACCGCTTGGTGCGGGCCACGGACTCGGCAAAAGTAGACTCGCGGCGTTCTTGTTTATCAACTTCAATGAAAGCGCGGGCATCATTCTGCATTTTTGCCTGCGTTTTACCTTCAAACTCATACTTGTCATTCAACAAATTATAGGCTCGTCCTGCCATCCAACTTCCAGCCACCAGAGCCGTTTTGATACGCCAATCACGCACTGGCGCCAGAAGACTGGCCGTTACCAGCGCAATCTCAGGAACATTTGGTCGAGCAAATGTACTGAACATGCCTGTCGGCGGACCAACACTGCGATCAACTAAGTGAGAGACACCGACCATCGCCAGGGAACCTATTATTTTGCCGGGGGTGCTGAGCCGACTCATCAATATCAGAGGAAGACCAACACCTTGCAGCCCCCAGCTAGTGTATGGTTTGAGTTCAGGATTGTTGCCCAGCGTCTTATCCAGAGCCATGTCTGCGCCAATGGTGAGCGCTGCAATGCCTATACCTTGCCCCAGTCCGCGCATCAGGGCGCTACCACCAGTGGTGATGGAACCGCGTTCAACCCGCGCCACGGCAGCAGCAGCACGATCGCGCGATTCTTCCGCCGCCCGAACACATTTCACTGCAGAATCGCGATTGGTCACAGCGTTCCAGTAACCGTCGGCATGCCCGGCCAGTGTTGCCGCCTCACCATGGGTGAACAACTTGGTACGCGCCAAGACTTCCGCTTCGGTTCCCGCATTTGCCAGGATAGTTCCGCGGTTGAATTGCGCGTTATCACGAACTAGATTCACTCGGCCGTCAAAGAAGCGCTGTTCAATATCCGTTATTCGCCCTCGCGGAATCTCGGACTGAAAAGCATCCGCCAGACTTCCCCGGGCTGACCCGCGAGCACCAAGCACATCTTCTCGAATTCGAAGCAGGCTGACTCGATGTCGAAGCACATCCTTAGAAACATTGAGACCCACCGTGAGTTCCTCAGCTGCCAATTGAGACGGGCTGAGATTATCCCGCCAGTATTTTACCCAACCGGTTCGTTCACCGGGAGGAATGCTGCCAGTGTACCTGTCGAGCCCCCAGGTGCCGGTGGTCACAGCAGCTCCCGTAAGCGCACCGGTAAGAAGCAATCCGCGACCATCAACATTGAAGAAGACAGAATCGCGCGTCTCAAGCTGCGATCCCGGCCTTTTCACTATGGGATCGGGCACGTCAGTCGGTCCGATTGGGACGGGCGGTTTTGGACCGGGCGGTCCGGGACCAGGGCCAGTGGGTCTATCTTCAAAACGTTTTACCGGCCACCCGCCATGATGGTCTTCACGTTGTGGAGTGCTCCCTGGTATCTCGCGCAACACTTTGTCAGGGCGGGGGTTAAGTGGAGGACCGAACGGCGACTTCAATCCCGGCCCGTCGCCAGCGGCAGCCCGGGGGGTATCTTTAGAAGAAGCTGGATCGCCAGCCAGGGCAGCCCGCAACGGCTGATCGCCGAACAATGGCAAGGAGGGAGGCTTTGCGGTCTCAGCTTGAACCAACATATCGGTAGCCCCGGCTGCAGGTGCAAGGGCCTTTCCAGTTTGCAGCTCAGGCAAATGCTCCATCCATTTGATGGAGTCAGCTACCAGTCGCTTTTGCTCTACGCCGCTTACGTCGCGATTGTCTTTAAGAGGTCCGTCGGCCATTATTTTCCTGAGCACGAAAATCGCGCTTCCTGTTCTCTGCCATGAATGGTATCCAGAATCTCGGAAAGGCGTAAATACGTAGGTCTACCATGAGCAGGCATCGACCCTGTCCGGGTTAGCGCCGCAGGCAGGCTGCCACCGGGGAGAACATGGATCACGGCACACTTGCAATTACGCAATATCTCAGGGAAATCTCATGTGTGACCACTCTCATAAAGAGTCAAGCCCGATGGGGCCCCGGGTTGCTTTGTGATGCAAATTGAACGTCTTTTCACGCAGCCGTGACATCCTTTGTCCAACACGCGGGAGTGATTGTATGAGTCGCCAGAGAACGCGATTCAGCCCGTTTAAAGCAAAGGAGAAGCAGATTCCACCTGAGAGGTCACCCGGAATCTCGTTTGGTCTTCTCGTCTGCGTTGATCTTCGGCAGCCACCTCGTCACCATCGTTCTCAATTCTTCAAACGTGAAAGGTTTGCTAATATAGTCGTCCATCCCGGCGGCAAGACACGTATCGCGGTCACCCTGCATGGCATTGGCGGTCATAGCGATTATCGGAGTATGGCCACCCTTTTGCGATTCCGCCTGGCGAATGACTCGCACAGCCTCCAATCCGTCCATCTCGGGCATCTGCCAGTCCATGAAGATGACGGAATAATTACCACGTGCGGCAGCTTCTACCGCCTCTCTACCATTTCCGACAATGTTCACGACGTAGCCGAGCCTGTCGAAGAGTAATTGCAGCATCTGCTGCAAAACGGGACTATCTTCTGCAATAAGTATGGTCGCGCTCGACACCGCTGGTGGTGCGGCCAGTTGGGGCGGAATTTGCGCGACTGCCACAGCAGCCGTAGCAGATAACATTTCATGTTTCAGCACGGACACAACCCAACGCACAACATCGTGAGCATTGATTGGTGAGGTGAGAAAGGCATCATAAGAAGAATCATCGTCATCGTCCCGACCACTGAAGATGCCTATCACCGGAGTACTGGCGGTTCCAGGACAACTCTTGATAGCACTGGCGGCTTTCCCGCAAGTAATGGTGTCTACAACTACAATGTCACACCAATCGGCAGGAAGAGTCTGCTTCGGCTTCAAGTTTTCTAACAAAGCTCTTTCATCAATTACATTTGCAAGAAACCCTACCGCTTCCAACTGTTCGCGCAACAGATCGCGCGACAATAAATGATCGGAACATATCAGCACTCGGCGACTCTCGCATGAAGCAGATTTCACCCCGGTCCCGAGAAAATTGCTAGTTGCTTTCACCGCGCTATCCGACGCGCCGTCGACAATTGACAGTGGTGGCATGGCGCCGGCCGGTTGATCAGTGGTTTCAGTAGTAGTTGCAGGATCATAGAGGGGAACTTCAAACGAAAAAGTTGATCCGCTGTTCCCCGCGCTTTTCATTTGTAAAGTACCGCCCATCAATTCGACCAGCCTCTTGCTGATAGAGAGCCCCAACCCGGTGCCACCAAATCTTCTGGTGGTGGTGCCGTCAGCCTGGACGAAAGGTTGAAAAAGCCTCGTTTGCGCTTCAGCAGAGACGCCGATGCCCGTGTCTTGAACACTGAACAGAACCGCCCCCGGTCGACTTGTGAGAGTCGACACTTGAACGACGACCTCACCGTGCTGCGTAAATTTAACAGCATTTCCGGCAAGATTAACTAGAACCTGGCGCAATCGTGTAGCATCGCCTTGCAGCGCGGTTGGAACATCTCGCCCGATAGACGTAAGAAACAGAAGCCCTTTCTGGCGCACCGCAGACGACACCACATCAGATACTTCCTTCAAAAGGGTCTCTGGCGAGAATGTCACGGTGGTGAGATCGATCATTCCAGCTTCGATCTTAGAGAAGTCCAAGATATCGTTTATCACAGTGAGCAAAGACTGCGCAGACTCATTTACCAATCGGGCGTATTCGCGCTGTTTGGCATCAAGAGGCGAGGCGAGCAGAATTTGGTTCATGCCGATTACCGCACTGATTGGCGTTCTAATCTCATGGGAAATGTTTGCGACGAATTGCGACTTTAATCGCGACGCCTCCACCGCTTGATCGCGAGCAGCATGCAGGGCATCATTGACTTCATCTAGCTCCACGATTCGTTGCTGCAAATCGCCAACGAGCCCGGTAACCTTTTGCTCGATCAGCCGTCGCTCAGCGACTTCAGTCTCTAACCGCCGGTTCATCGCTTCCAGTTGGCGGCTACGAACTATAGCCGATCGAGCAAGAGCCAACGACAATATGAGTAGCGCGGCAATCAACAGAAGAACAGCCATTACCAGTTCAGGGAATCGGCGAATTGTTTCGCGAACCGTCGCCAGCACTTCACCACCTGCATTGGGTGGTTCAGGTGATTTAATTGTCTTGTGCCGTGGTGGCACCGGCCGGATTTTCTCCTTTGGTCTTTCCGTCTTCGAGTTCGCGGCCGGCTCGGGAGCACCTGCCCGTAGGCTAGATTCTTGAGGCGAAGGAGGTAAGGAGTTCGATGTCCCGATAGATTGCGCGGTAGATCCTAAAGGCGTTCTTTCGGCGGGTTTCTCCACATTAGAGTGAGGTTCTTTTTCCGTTTGGTGATTAGCGGGATTACCAGGCAAGGGCGGCGGAATAGGTCGATCTTGGTTCGTCGGGCGACCAATATTCTTAGTGGCATCAAAAGCTGCCGGTGACACAATCTGCGCTAGATTAAGCCTGGAGGTCAGAGTAGTAACAGTTGAGGCCTGGCTGCTGGTCGACTGACCATTTCCTGAAGCCAGACCGGTGTCTCCCGGCGCCACGAGTGGGGGCACGGATGGTGGCAGCACGGGCGGCGGAGTTACGGGAGGAGGAGCTACCGGCGGCGGTGTTAGCACCGGTGGCAGGGGCACAGGCAGAGCTCCCGTTACAAAACCAACTACGCCCCGGGTTAAATCCATAATCGCCGCAGTCTTAAGAACACGGTCGACCACCGGTCCCACCAATCGGGTTGTACCCCCTACATCCAGCACCTTCAACTGATTTTGAATGACACTGGCAAGTTGGATTTCGCTAACAGCAAGCATTCCAGTTGAAGATATTACCTGGTTGCGCCTGGCCAGACCATCTACAGGAGCGAGCACCTCCCGGGTAAGCCCTGTCGCCGAAGCAACCAGCTCAAAGCCGGGACCCACCGCAACATTGGTGCCAGTCTGATTGAGATGAACCTGAACTCCGTTGTGCGCAGCGTCCAGATTTTGCACGCGCAAAACACCATCTGTCATAGAGATTAGGACATCCGCCGTTCGGTGCACATCGATATTGCCCAAAGTCGTTGACACCGTAGCTGGTGCGCCGTGGACCACCAGGAGCGCCAAACCCGATTCCAGCTTAAAACTACCGGGCCCCGACTGATTAATAGTTGTTCCTTCACGCGGAATCATTACAGGCATTCGATTTCCAGCGAAGCCGGCGCCCGAGTTCGGCGACGCAGCAACGCCGTTCAGAATTCGCAACCCCGGCATTTTGTCGACCGGTGCCTGGTAGATCGGAGGCGACTGAGCCATTGGCACGGGGGGAACCAAGGGCACCCCCCTGCTCGTCGTACTGCTGACGTTGGAGTTGGCGCCCTCGGTGGACTTCGAGCCCACCGCGTTCGTCAACTGCGGACTCACAGAATTTGAACTCGGCGAATGCTTCCCCTGTATTCCATCAGCGGCACTCATAGCCCGAGGAACAGGTAACAACTGATGAGGCAGGGAAAGGAGACCGGACTGATTGCCCGAGTTGGAAAATGTGGTTATGGAACCGCCTGTGGAACCGGGGGACAATACAGGAGAAGAGAGTAAGGGCACGGCAATATTTTGAGGAAGTAGCGGAAGAGAAGAACCCGCATTCATCGCAGGAAGAGAATGTGAGGGTATTGGCAGCGGACCGGAGCCGGCACCGGGTCCGGCTAGAACACCGGCAGTTCGAGACAATACAGAACCAGCCGTATTCCCAAGTCCTGGCAGGTTTTGGAGAAGAGGAACCTGCATAGGGTTCTCTGCGTGCGCCAAATTGGCGACACCTGACGCCAGAAAAACCAGTGAAACAACAGCGACAGTTGCCTTGTGCAACATCGTTAGATCGGTATCCTTATATCGAACTTTCGGCATATGCTCGCCATAGTGATGCCGGACGAAAAGCAAACTTGTAACATCGTAAATATCATAGCCATTCTGCCAGGTGCGATTCCAACGAAGCTGTTACAGATTATGGCTCCTGACGGGTCATCGACACAAAAGGTTTCCAACAATTTCGCCCGTCAAGTGGCGACTTCGTTAATGCGGTGAGGCATATAATGGTCACTGTTTGCAGCATACAAGGCAAGACTATCAGGCCTCAAGGTCTACCAAGATCCATAATTGAAAGCCCGTGCCACCTCGCAGTCAATGAAGGCAGCGACATCGTCACCGTCGCGCGGCTCCCAATCTCTTC
>JAKFUT010000007.1 GCA_021732565.1 Candidatus Obscuribacterales bacterium | reverse complement strand
GCATAGCAAGAAAAGAGCCTGTCGCCAAACACCCCATGCAGGTCTGCCACAACAGCGCCAAGCAGTTCATCAAGCTGTGGCCAGCCCGTCGTTTGAGTCAACGTGACTACTTCGGGCAAGTCGGGAGCGTAACCACCTCTGTCCATCGCAAGGAGCAGGTCCTGCGCGGCGGCGCGCAGAGTCACGTCTTCACTGCCCAATTTGATCAGCATCGCGGTCTGGTAAACATTGATCAAATAGGGACGGATTCGCTCCTCTTGAATCAACGACCGAAGCCGATCGAACGCCGCCTCGGCGCTCGCGGCATCTCGGTCGCTGGCCAGATAGCAAAGAAACAGAGTGTCTTCGGTTCCGAATTTCCGGCAATCAAAGTGCGGATTGCCGGTGGCGAAGTTTTCGAGAGCCGGCTTGGAGGTATCGTACTCGGGATGAATCCCGCCCTCGCGTTCCACAGTGTCAATAGACATTTACTGCTCCTCGCAAGCAACGCCAGTGCGCACCTGAAGCTTTTTCGAGGATAGCTTCAGCATGTTCTGACTGCGTGCATGATGCCCACTGGAATCCACGGACAAGATCTTGAGCCGCACAGGTCAAAATGATGTCCGTTGGTATCTGGTAACAACGCCTACTGTTGGCTGATCTTCCGCCCGCCAGTTGCCTGGTAATCTCAATGGCTATACTGAGTCGGTGCGATCAGGTTTTTCGGTTTTTGCCTAAGCTCATGAAAAAACAGTTCAGTAGATGATCTCATCGTAAGAAGAAGGATCAAAGGAATTCAAACAAGTGTCAACTCGCTGAAACATCCCGCCACGCACCCCGGAAGCCTCTCGGACCTTTGAGATGAAGGCTTTCAAACTTCCAAACGCCATGAACAGACGGCGCACGACACTAGTGTTTACCCCCATTGTTACCGTAATTAAATGAATGCGGCTCGCAGAGGAAGGTGATTCGGAGGGATTCAGATCCCTCGAGACGCGCGCAACCATTATTTGTGAAGCACTATGCGGAATTATTTATATAGCTTGACGAATAGAGCCCGGTGCCGGTTTTGCGCTAAGTTTGGTTTCAGCCGGACCTAACTGCCAGGAACACCCGGCAAGAACTCTTATAGGAAGATTGAAGCGAGTTCCTTGAAATGGGCTTCCTAGATTCACAGCTACTCGCTGGTTGAGCATATTTTCGATGCGCACATCGAACGAATTTGGAAGATATGCCATCTTCTTCAATAAGTAAGCCTTCGGTTGATAGCCCAGACTGAGGGACATATTCGTAACAAAGGGGGTCCTGGCGTTGTGCGGACCACCCACATTCGGGTCGCGCTCATCTTGGAGTCCGGACAGTGTTTGCACCGTCAGTAGTGCCCAAACGTTCTGACGATTTTTGTATCCGCACCCAACGATGGTGGACATTCGACGGTCATGGTCCGGAAACTTCATACCAGGATCACCAGGTGGAGCAGGATTGGTAAAGAATCCTCCTGTCGGTAGCTTGCTCTCACGCAGATAGGCTACTTGTATTGTGTTCGATATAAATCCATTGAAGCCGTAGCCATCCTTAGCCGACTTTAAGTCCATGCGTGTCTCGACACCATATGCATCTTGGGCACTGTTAGTTAATCTGTTATAGAGAGGCAAGTTGCCGACAACTCCCGAATCTCCGAAATTGGTAAGGTACTTGTAGAAAAAATTTGTTCGCGTTGAGAATCTGGGACCTATTTGGGTTTCGATACTAGTGTCAACTAGCTGCCCTCGAGTAGCGTGCAGTGGGCGAGGAGTGCCGTCGAAAACGCCATAAGCGTTCACTCCGTTATTTGCACCCGTGCCAAGCACCTGGTAGGGAGTTACGAATAAATCAACGGGATTCGGCATGAACAGATCGGAGTATGAACCTCTAATTACTGTATTTCGGCGCACAACAAACGAGGCACCATATCTGCCACTAACTTGAGCATCAGTCTTACTCTGAGCCAAATAGGGCTGCAAAGAAAACGGTTGAACACCGGGAATGGAAGCGATGGTCGACGCCAGCGGAAGGGTGTTTCCATAGAAACTGCGCTGCATATCAAAGCGCACACCGCCATCAAGCGTGAGTCGACGCCAAAAACCCTTTTGCGGTGTGTATCGGTCCTGAAAGAAAGCACTTTGCAGATAACGCATTCCCGTAAAATTGCCGACCGGACCAAGGAATTGAGGACCACCCGGCTGTCCCGTAAACGGGCTGACCAAAGCTCCAAAGGGAAAGGGATTTCCATTTATCGGCGGATTGGATAGAAGAGCGTTAGCAGTGTCGATATCACCAATTGAATTTGCAGAAAGTATTGCCTGATTGTTAAGGTCTAGCTGCCCCTGTGCCGCGGCTTGCTGCTGAAAGCTGGAAAGCGCGTCGGCATTGTAATAAATAGCGTTGAAGTTGGTGTGAACAGGTCTGAACTCAGATAAGAAGCCCAATTTCAAGTGATGTTCGCGGCGTACAGTTTTCAGCAAGTTGCCTTGAGCGGAAAAAACATAATTCTTGCGAGTAGCTCTAGTCGCAATCGAGAGAAGAGGTTGCCCGTTGTTGAAGTTGACGTATGGATCAAATGCAATGCTCGTGCGGAATTTTTCATAGTACAGTGCATTGATTATGTGGATATTGAGCTCATCAAAGATTTTCTGGAACCGGTGAATGTAGCTTGCCATCACATAATCTTGTCCATCATGCTGCTTTGCATGAAAGCCTGCGGCACGCGTACCTATCGAAGTTGGAATTTGAGTGAATGTTTCATTTAGCGCACCAACTACGCGGAAAGTATTGGAAGAAGAGGGCCGATACTCTAGTTTAGTGAAGCTACTAATGTCCGCTCCATTGTTGTTGACGTAATTCTTCACCGGAGGCGCTAGACGATAAGACGACCCTCGAAAAGATCCGGAAGATTCTACACGCAACTTGTTCCAATTGCTCTTCGCTCGTTGACTAAATGCAGTGCTGCCGTTGTAGTAAATGCTCCCGGCCAGAGGTCCGCCCATTTGTTGCCCGATATTAAAATTCGGTTTGTCCATTATCGGAAGAGAAGTCATATGCGCCACCGCTCCCAGGGGCCCCCCGCCGTCGCTGGCTTCATAACCGCCGATATCCACCTTCATTGACTGCAAGGAACGAGGGCTGATCGGCTGCGATTGCTGCAATATTCCTGCAGCTTCAGGAATGACCGCGCCATCAATCTCGTAGTTGATTGAATTGTGTTCTCCACGGCTTATGATGTTGCCGAAGCTGTCATTCATGACACCGGGCGTGCTAGTAATTAATTCCTTGAGGTCATTGCCAGATTTGTATTGATAGATGAACTTGTTATCGAGGTTTGTTTCACTTCCGATTTTTTCAGGATGTATTAGAGTGCGCTTTCCGGTAACTCGAAGAACATCAACTGCTTCCTGATCCTCTAGTTGAGCGGTTACCTCATAGGTGGTGTTCTGGCCCGTTAGCTTCAGCTTTTGTGAGGAGGAAAACTTGTGTGGCGCAGATACAGTGAGCGTCCACTCTCCTGCCTCCAGTGCCTCAAACTTGAAAACGCCGTCAAATTCAGTCTCAAATTTCAAATGTTTTTCTGGCGAACCAGGGCGAGTGAGCACCACGACTGCTTCTGCCATCGGCTTGCCAGTGGCCAAATCCGTAACCTTGCCTTGCACCACGCTTCGACCCGGTGGCGGAACGTTTTTCTTAGTTCCAGTCGAAGAAGAAGAAGAAGAAGAAGAAGAAGAAAAGCCAGACTTGCTGGAGGGCGCACCACTAATGCCATTGCTACCCTTTTGATTCTCTTCGGCGAAGCAAGACTGAGGAAGAATGCCAAAGAACGAAATGATCAGTATGGCTGACACGCAGCGGGCTAGGGTCCAAGCACGCATCCCATGGGGCGAGCAATCACGATCCTGTCTAGTAGGGCCGGGCCACAAGAACGTGCTTGAAAACAGAACCCTTTTACTCGCGTAACCTTTTGACATGCCCACCACTCCACTACTTTTGAATTGGTCAGGCTCTATTATGAGTACTTGACTTGAAAATGAAAACGGTTTTCGTTTCCAGAATTCCAAAGCTCCCCATGAAGGCGAATCCGGAGTGACGGAGTCCTTTCACTGCAAACTCCACATCTGTATGCAGCTGGAGCAAGGCTCGTCTCCCGCCGCTAGACAGATAAAGCGCAACGATTGCCCTCACACTTCGCTTGAGCGATCCTTGAAAAACCTGGCTGTTGGTTGCCTCGCCTGAAACCCGAGGGGTCGGATTGATGAGTTCCCGGAAGGTCGGAACAGCCAGGTTTTGCACCTGATGTTCCGACCTCTCGCCACTGAGATCAGCTACCGCTGGCGTGCCGGCGCCCCAGGTCGGCGCCGCGCTCCGGGCGCTTCGGCTTCGCCTGTCCCAGCAACCGTTGGAGTCGCAGCATCTCCTTCTTGCTCAGGTTTCGCATGGAGGCGTAGCGGTCGTCGCCCCACTCCCATTGCAATTGATGGGAACACCCCCAATCCGATTATCAAAAGGGTTTATGGTCTCGGCAACAAATTAGACGCCCAATCATGGTGAAAGTCTTGATCTCAGCAGCTCAGGTCCGACCGGCCCGTCGATGGACATTTCAACCATGACTCCAGCAGCGTCATTTGCCGGGAGGCTGTCCGCTGGTGGCGGGATGCACAAAGCATTGTCAGTGACCACCACAGATATTGTCGTTTGCTTGTAGCAGTGGGAATAGTACGCTGCCTGCTTGTACGAAAACTTGGATCTTGTGGTCTCATTAACAACGGGGTGATGAGGCGTAGCAATGGATTCAGCGGAAGCGACTCGTGCGGTCCTCACAAATGGCACAGATGCAAGTCGCCAGCTTCTGGATTCGATTCGTCCGGCAGTATTTAAGATCGAAGCAGATGATGTTACTGGCACGGGTTGGCTGGTAGATGCCAATACGATTGTCACAAGCTACCATGTGATTCAGGGGCAAAGAAACATCACGGCTATCGGTCAAGACGGTAAGAGATATCGACTCGGCAAAGAAGTAACGTTCGACTATAAGAATGACGTAGCAATTCTAACATTTGTCGGAGATCCCCCCAATCTGGGACCGCCCATCGAGCGAGCGCCCAACTCAAATCTCAAACCGGAAGACAGTCTGTTTACTGTCGGGCATCCGGGAGGCGGAACCGCGACCTATGGGACGGGCAAATACCGTTACCATACAACTTGGAAAGATTGGCTGTCGCTCGAAGCCGATAGTAAACCGAAGTTTCCTCGAGAAAGAATGCTAAGAGAAATGGCCGAGCTGACACCAGAGCTACTCGCTAGACCACTCGTTGTGTCAACCACAGACACCACGCATGGTTCCTCAGGAGGTCCGATCACAAACTCAGACGGACAAGTAATTGCAATCGTGACCCAACACTCATCGGCGAATGATTTGCGATACAACGTTCCTGTAGAGAAGGTAAACTCGATAGTCGGCGGGCGATTCGACTTAAGCAAATTTGATCGTGCTGATGGCTATTACGAGCCAAATTTGCTTACGCATTTAAAGAGAGCCGACCATGCTCCGTTCAGTTTTATGATCGACAACATTGGATTGGCCGCCGGAGTGTATGGATCGTCAAAATTATTTGGTTACACGAACGACTTCATGAGCCTCATTTCTCGTAAAGGAGCTCTCACGGGAGGGGCTTTTGGCGCCGCATTGCTCACATATGTCAGCTACAATGACGCCGACGGGCTATACAGAAGCACCAATCATCGTGACTCGATTAAGTATGGCCTATCCTTAGGGGCGGATGCAACCATTGCTGGTGGCCTCGTTTCCCGTTACCTGAGCGTCTTGCGATCGTCCGGCGTCGACCGAACAGGCAAGATAGGAAAGGCTCTTCTTCTAGGTGGACTTGCCGCACGAGTTGCGTGCGAACTGATTCCTAACAACTTCGTAGTCGACGTGGGTTCCAAGCCAGTCCCATAACAATCACCGGAGTGACGGCTTCAGAGTCGCCAACTTAATTCGTGAATTCGCAAGTATCCGTAAGAAATCGGTCGGGGTGATTTGTATCGTCGTGCGTACGGCAGTTTCTTTGCTCCTGTGCAAATCGGCTACTTTTCCGCTTTCCAATGGCATCCAGGCGAAGGCCTTGCAGCTCTAATTTTTTTCGGGTAGCAAACTGATGTTCTTTTTCCGCTAGCCGTTTGGCTAGTGTTGTGTTTCCTATTTCTCTGGATACGGCTGCATATTCCATAATCTCCTCGGGATCTAGTCCTAAAGGCAAGTCGTAGTTGCTTATTGAAGTTTCGGCTGTCATGGCCAGATCTGCGGCTTTCTCTTTGTTCCCGGAAAGCATGGCCAACCGTGCAGCCTCAAGTTTTGTGATTAATGCAATCGGACGATAGGCTTGTTGTGCAGCTAACTCCGCCGCTTTGTGCAACAAATCCTCTGCCTCATGAAAGTTTTTGCGGTCGCCCAATAGCTTTGCATGCATCAGGTAATCATTTAGCTTAGCTCCGGCATCCGATTTCGCTATCCATGCCAAACGCGAGTGGCAAATTTCAAAAAGTTCCCGGGCTTGCACCAGCTTTCCCGTGTTACGCAAATGAAGCACCGTCGATAGTGCACTGCTCTGCATTTCACCGCTCCATTGGTCCTGCTTTGTGTCGATGGCAATGCGTGCTTGCTCGGCTAGAATTTGCCCGCTTAACTCATTGTTGTCCATCGCCCTGGCAAAGTAGTATCCATTTAGCGAACCTTGAATTGCCTCTGCACGGTTGGGCTGCCGTTCTAATCGCTTGCGGAAAATTTCTGCAACGTCAAGGTGAAGCTGAGAAGGAGCGCCGTTTGCACTCATCATGCCAAAGATTCGCCAATAAGTTGTATCAATACAATGATCCATGGACTTTGCGTATGCTGCTCTTGCTTTCGCAAAGGCTCTCAGTGCTGTCAGAGCATTCGCCTGAGCCCGGGATACGTCGACAATGAAGCTATCTTCCTTGAACCTTGGTTCGCTCGCAGTGATCTTAGACAGCATCGCAAGCGTTTGCTCCGGGAGACACTCTTGGAAGTATGTTTCTGCGACCTGCTGTCTTGCAGCATTATTGGTTGCTACAGCTGCCGATTGGCGGAGAACAAGCTCCGCTTCTTGGATCCGCCCTGATCCAAATAGAGACATCGAAAGCCGAATCAAGATTGGCACCTTGTCTAGAGGCTTAAAATGTTGGTTGTTTGCCAACTTAAGGGCAGTTCGAGCGTACTGTTCAGCTTCTGAATATCGACCGGAGTTGTTTAGAGCCAGAGCGAGCAAGTCGTTGGTATTAATTGGTGCTTCTTCGTTGATTATAGCCGCGTTCGAGGCAGCGATTTTCAGCATGCGAATTTCAGTGGAATAGTCTGCACGTTTTCGTGCGAGGGCGGCAACATAAGTGGTGCGGTTGTACATGTCTTTTCTAAGCGCCACCAATTCGGTTTTCGACAGGTTCTGCAGGCTGTCGAAACACGCCATGGCTCGTTCAATTTCAAGAATTGACTCATCATCGAATGGAAACCTTTCGTAATAGTCGCTCGACATGTATAGATGAGCCAGCATGACTGGCTTGCTGCACTTGGTGCCATTTTTGCGGAGCCAGTTTTGGTAATATTCAATTCTTGAAATTGCGGTAGGACAATAGTTTTGCAGATCGTTGCGATCGATTAACAACACTGCTGGTATCGTAGCGATACTGCTTTCACTTCGTTTCAATAGAGATTTACTTTCAGCTCCGCGATCGAGCAGTCTCGGTGCTGAAAATGCTGTGATACCAATAGCAAATGCGATCACCGCGATCATAATGAATTGAGCGTTTGCAAGGGTCTTTTTATTGCTTGAAACTAATCGCGTTGGAGCTGAGTCAGTTCCAATCAACAGCAAATCGTTCATCATTTGATCTGAGTTCTGATAGCGGTCCTCCACTCCCTTTGCTAACGCACGCTCCAGAACGCCCTCCAAGCCCGGAGGGGCGGTAGATGGCAGACGGGCAAGAATGTCATCTAGATTCGAATTGAGGTGTTTGGTCTGTAATTCCACCGGGTTTTGACCACTGAATATTGGTTCCCCTCTACAGCATTCATACAATATACAGCCTACCGAATAAATATCCGTTCTATGATCTGCTGGCTTTCCCAGCCATTGCTCTGGACTCATATATATAGGAGTGCCAAGCATTTCGCCGGTTTGAGTGAATTTTTGTTCTTCCTGGAGTGCCTTCGCGAGTCCAAAGTCTATTATCTTTATGTTGCCGTCATTGCAAATCATAATGTTGGCCGGCTTCAAGTCCCGATGGATGATTGCTCTGTCGTGCGCATGTTTCAGCGCCTTACAGATTTGCATAGTAAATGCAATGGCGGCGCCCACCCCGAGATTTCCTTCTGTAAGCACGTCTTGAAGCGTTCGTCCTTCAACGTATTCCATTGCAATGTAGGGCGCGTTCTGCCACGACCCGAAGTGATAGAAGACCGCTATGCCGGGGTGCGATAGAGTCGACAAGACTTTCGCTTCATTCTGAAATCGGGGAGATAGGCGATTTCTATGAAATGCGTCTCCCAAGAACTTAATTGCAACAGTTCTTTTTAGACCTAAATCTATTGCGGAGTAAACGGCTCCCATTCCGCCCTCACCCAGCAGTTGCACGACCTGATAACGCTCGTCGATTAAGGTGCCTGGAAGTAATGTGTGCATTGATAAACCAGGAGAGGTACTTGGGTTATTCCACGATCGGTCAGGGTTTCATGCGAGAGACTACAACCGTGAGAAACCCAACGCAAAGATGGCCTGGTTAATTGTGGAAGCACACTACTTGGATGTATGTTTGGAGTTAACTGTTGACGACGGCGATTTATCCTCGGGCTTGTAATCTGGAGGCACGGCGAATTCTGAGTCTGGAGCCGCCTTTTCTACTAAGCTTTTCAGCGTTGTCGTTGTCTTGCCCGTGGCGTCAGTTATAGTGGATTGGACCATGATCATTCTGTGCTCGTTGTCCATCCAAAGTTCAATGGTTTCCCCTTCGCTGGTAGCTCTAGTACCGGTGCAATCCCGACCAGCTATAGAGTTGTGGCCCAGCAACTCAAAGTGCGATAGATTGGTGCTGGTTTGTGAGCCCGGGGCAAAGGTGTCAACTAAGAAGCGCTTTTGCGAATGAAGAAGGGTAGTCCACGATTTGGCATTGAGGTCGCTTATTATGGTTGATGTTTCTTCCCCTGCTGTAGTATCACAACGGGCCTTGCCCTTTCCATTCGAGGCAATTTTCATCGTGCCGTTTGCTTTGGGACCGACCATTTCGTACGTGGCCTGATAAGCATAGTAAGGGCTAGCGGTGTGTGCGTCTTCCGCCCGGCATCTAAGTGGACCGCCCGCTATCGCTAAGAATGCGAGCAATAAACAACGATTTTTCTTTCTATCCGTCTGAAAAGCGAGAATTTCGCCGCACTTACGAGCAAAAGCGTGAAGCGGCGTACTTCGAAAGCGTTTATTCATCGTACTCCTATTCCCGTCATTAACTGCAAACATTAATAGCAAGAGAAGTTGACGTGATCTTGGCAGCAGCGTTCAACCCACGGGCGGTGATTCTCCAATGACTCGACATTGTCTAGTAAAGGACGGGAAGACTGAGGCGGAAGAAAATGTCTGTCGGATGTTTGTAGGAATTGACGACTAACATGATGGACATCCGCTAATTGAGGGCTTCCACTATGTCGTTATCTCGCTGGTTTATTGGTTGCATTGCTACACTCGCGTCCGCTCAGATGTCCATGCCAGTGGAAGCTTGTTACGAGGTTTCGGTCATCCGTTATACCGATTCATTCGGAATCAAATATTCAGCCGCGCTGGAAGACGTGAAAGACTGCCAATCAGTTGTAAGCGTGCCGCTGGATTCAGTGCAAAGAATACTCGCACTGACACCACCGGAAGCCAGAGTGCTTTCATTGAAAGCGAAATGGTTCGCTATTCTTGGTGAATATTTCTTTCGGTCTAAGGAGAAAGGGTCCTTCATGACAGCAAATCGCTTACTCGCGAAAGCAGCAGAACTAGAGTCGTTAGAACACCAGTCTGATTCAGTGTTGATGGCAGCCTATCTTGACAGGGCGAAGGCAGCGCTTAATGCGGAATTGCTTACCACGCGCAGAAGCGGTGCAGTCGTTACAACACCACAGCCTTCGATGATGCCACGCACCGTCATCAATCCTGTGATTCACTAGTGGGAGAATGTGAGATGAGCATCATTGGACGAGCTAAGAAATGCATAATCGGGTCACTGCGGGTGCTGAGCAGTGATAGCACAATTAATACCGTCGTCAAAGCATCACTAGCAATGTGCCTCGTGACGAATTCAGTCGGCGTCTCTCAGGCTTGCGGCGGGGGCGAGAACAAGTCTTTCTACCAAGATCAGTTTCGTATTGTCTATAAGCAACTTCCGTTGAAGGATGCGAAGGCTGTCTTGCAGGTTCCCCAAAATTCGATTATCCGAATAATGGTGGCTGATGAAAAAACGCTGACACTAGCGCACGAAAACACCATCGAGTGGCTGACGCTAGTCGCGACATACTGCCGCGACAAGGCCGACATCGATTCGCTGGAAAATGCAAATGACTTGCTGACAAAAGCAATGGCGGTAGAAGCAAAAACTGGTCGTAGTCCACACGTCATGGTTATGCTCTTTAATCTTAGATCCGACGTTCTTAGCAGATTGAACAGGGGTGAGGAAATCGAATCGGTGAGAAAACAATTCAAGCTCTAAACTCAATTCCATGGATTTGCCGGCCGGTTCCGACTGCTACGTGATCGACAGATGGCGGACTACTTCTGTGAATGCATCTCAGCGTGTCTGTATCCAGACAATACCGCAGGAATCTGGCGATAAACTGGCAGCTTTGGAAAGTGGTTGGCGATTTGCCTCCCCGCAGTACGAGTTGGTTGTTGTATCCGGGGATGCACGGGCGAAGCGCTGTCATGCCGCAACAATTACTTTCACGCTCCGCGGTACTGTTTAAAACTCATCAACCAGGGAAAGAAACAAGCACCGCACCGAGGTGGGCTCATGGCACGAAAGCAAATGGTAACATTGGTAACGGCTGGTATCTTTTTGGCCGGCTGCGGCAATCAGCCGCAGTCATCCGCCACTGATTCGCCCGGCAGAGGCGGGTTCCAGGCCGAGCTCACTCACCCGAGTGGCGGGCTGTTTGCAAAACAAAAATTTTCATGTGACGGGAAAGGGCATTACAGGATTGAATCCTTCTCAACCTCACCCACCGTTTTGGCACCAGTAGTGGTGCTCGATGAAAGCAAGAACGAAGTACTGCAATGGGTACCTAACGGACCGGCAAAACAATACCTCCGGAAGAAAGCTGAACCAACGGATTACATCTGTATTTTTGTCGGCTCAATGAGGGCAAAGATGCAAAATCCGATTGGCACTAAAGTGATCGATGGACATGCCTGCCATGGATACAAAGGATCGGACGGATCGGTTTTGTGGAGCGACGACAAATATAAAATCCCGGTGCTCGCCAGTGACTCTAACGGGACTCCCGCCATCCAGTTGACTGCTCTTATCGAGCAAACTCCACCGTCATCATTATTCCAACCTCCGGCGGACTACACCCCTGTAGCCGATGCCAGTGGCATACAGGCCCCTGGTTGGCAGGTCAAAGAGAATCATTAGGCATTAGGATCATGTATCTTCTATTGACCATGTCCAGCCACAGTGGTGGCTCCATTAACCATTTCAAGCAAAGATGATTGAACGAAATACCATTGATCAGTTGGTTCTGGCACTTCAAGATTTGCTCGGGAGTTAGATATGCGTAGCGATCGTGCACGGGTTGCGATAATTGGTGCCGGTTACTGGTATTTGGCTGTTACCGGCGAACGGGCTGCGATGTCACCATATTTGAACGTGGTCGCCGGGCTGTGCGTGACAGAGAAGTTATTCAAGCCGTCCTCAAATCCACAAATTACCCTCCAAATTTAGATGCTTCTTTCGGGAACACACGGAGCGCAAAGACGTCAAGAGGTCGTACGTCAACTGGAAATCCTTGCTCCTCGGCTTACCTGGTGTGGGAGCGCGCAACCACGAGGCGGATTACTCACAATTGAGCCAATGGCTCCAGCGCATTTCATAGTCAATCAGGTTCGCGACCTGGCGGGAGGAATAATGAGATCAAAAGCTACAGTGTGGGGCATTGCGTTGGCAACTCTCCTTTCCCTGTTCGGACAGGCCGCGATGGCACGTGAAGGTGTTAATCGGGAGAGAAGAGAAATGCAACGCCATGAGCGCCGGCATGCAAACATGGAAAGACGGCACCTGTTGCACAGAGAGCGCGCCAGAGCTAACGAACGGAGAGAAGAGCTCACAGAAAGGGAGCGCCGACATGCAAATAGAGAACGCGGTCACCGACCGTATCATACCTACTAAGCGACGATCAGTGCGATGTATGATTTTACGGTAACGGCCACCATCAGCGGTGGCTTCGATTTTCCGACTTAGGAACGGCTGGCGCCAATTGAACGAGCCAGTTCAATAACCGCACTTTGACGTCGTGGTCAGAACTTGTTTCAATTTCCCCTTGCAAGGCCTGCACACCGCGCATTCCGGATTTAGAGAGAACCTGAGTCGCGTGTTCTACTTGGTCTTTGTCGGTTGATGTTGCGATAACATGAGCGGCTGTCGACAGCTCTTGCTCTGTTGATACTGCTTCGCGTCCGCGAACAAGCTTTATCAACTCCGGTAACTCTGACGTGGTTTCTGGCTGCAGCGTCGATTTCTCTGCGACATATACGGGACTATAACAGGCATTCAATGTGATGAGTGTGCTCGTCGGAGCCTCAGAAATAGGCATGCCCGGTAATAATCCGGCTCGCGATCTCAACAACAACAAAAACGACTTGCCTCGATTTGCATTGGAAAGCTTTTCGTCGCATTTCGTGTGACTTCTACTTGGACTGTACGCAACGAATAAGCGAACAACCTCCACATCCTCGCCTGCTTTGAGCTTTCCATCGAGCACACGAGTTAACTTGAACTTATAGAGTTGGTACGACCAGAGCGCAGCATTAAGTTTGGCACCACCCGGATAGCTGGCCAACCGCTGCCTCTTACCTGCCGTGATCAGGGTCGCTTCCACGATGTCTGTCGACCAGCCCACGGCCTGCTGATCTACGGTTGGACGGAGGCATGCCGTTGTTGGCCGAGTTGAAATGAAAAACAACAAGATAAGAAGTGCGGGTGCGACGCGCATGCAAACCTCTAGAAGTGTCAATCGTTATTCAAACACAACTAGCCTTAGTTTTGCATGGAAATGAGTTATGCCCGCCTGGCACATCGTCCTGCAGCTTCAAGGTCAACTCGAATGAGCAGACACTCACGATCAGACAAGATGAAACCGAAGATAGCTTAGCTCATGCAGCTATCGCAAGTTTCCAGCCATCTAAGAGAGGCCCAATGTGCTTTTCTTGACAATTACGGCTTCTATCGACGGCTTCCCCATAGACTCAGGTCTATTTCCTTCTCCCTCTTCCTTCGACTGCAAGAACCAGAACGACCTCTACCATCACCCATATCGCCTGATCATGAAGCATATTTGGTGCTGTGGGCATTTCTGTTTTGAACCGAAGAAAAACCCAATACAAGTCGCCGCTTCCCAACCTGCAACGATCACACTCTGCAATGCACTCTATGCAGGCATTAGCACGAGGCGATTAGCGCGAGGATCAAGTTCCGGTTAGCGCTCACTCCCGCGAGCCAAGGCTCCATGACGTCGAAACGGTTCCAGAGGAATAATTTTCAATTATCCCGGACTGAAAAATCGGGTGTAGTGCGGCAATACCGCATTAATTTCCAAGAGGAGGAACGATGTTCGATTGGATCTGTGTAATCTTTCGCCTCGGTCCCCAAGGAAAGGCAACCTTTTGCTTCGCAGGCGACCTTGCGCGAACCCTGTCAGGTGACAAGAAGGTGATGGTTCTGGTCGGAGAAGAACCCGGCTCAGCCGCCAGACTAGCTGGATTCGACCCCAATAAACTCCAGATGGACCGCGTGAAGAAGCTCCTAGCCGTGAACAGCGAGGGACTCACAGTTGAGACCCGCACTTATACGACAGGCACTCTACCGGAATTCCCGAAGAATTCGCTGCTGGTTGACCGTCATCTCGCCGCTCGACGCTGCGGAATCCCAATCATGGTTCCCTTCGAAGAATCAGGAATCAACAGCCGGAGTTCCAGAGGTCCGATCGTAATTCCCTTCGGCGATGGACTGTCAGGCGTCCGTGCCGGAAGGCTAACTCTGCCGCTTGCACACACTCTTCGCCGGTCGGTAATCTTCTACCACACTTCCTGGCGCGAACCGGGGGTGACGTCGGAAGACCCGCGCGACCATATGTGCACCACGGCCAGAGCTAACATGCACGAACTGGAGCATTTGGCGAGCCTGCACGAGGTGCCCGCAACCAGCGTCATCGAGATGACCGATGACACCGCAGAGGGCATTCTGCAGTGCACCATGAGAAGCCGCGCCAGCCTCCTGGTTATGGCACGCCGACTCAAACCGGGCATCGGATGCTACGTTACCAGAATACTTGAGCAGTCACCGGTTCCCCTGTTAATCAGCAATCACCCCGACGAACGGAGGCTCGCATGACTAAGATAACGCGTGCCTTGATGAATCCCTTCGTGGTGATGTGGCTTGTTCTGGTGATGTATGTCCTGAAGTCGGTCTTCAAGATCGTCATCGGTGGGATGCTGCACTCGCCGATGATTGAAGGCGACGGCTTCCACAACATCGCCGACCTCTTTGAGGCAATCGCCATCATCGTGGTGCTGTTCGTGTCCAAAAGACCGAACTGCGTAGACTATCCCTACGGCCGCAAGAATATCGAGTTCTTCGCTTCACTGCTCATCGGAGCCAGCTTGATATTGCTGGCAATTCGCTTTGCCGTTACCTCCGCAGTGGGCATACTCTCCACCATTCCAGCCACCGCGCAAATCCCGAGTCAGTTCTCCTGGCTACCTCAACACGAACCAGTGGTGGTGACAGCAGAATCCTTTCCGTGGGCAATCGGCATCACTGCTGTAAGCGTGGTGCTGTCCTACTTTGTGAGCCGCTACCAGATTTCCGTGGGAAAAGCCACCGGTCACGTAAGCCTGGTTGCAGACGGTGAAGAAACCGCCAGTGACGGAGTGTTGGAGACCGTTACCCTGATTGGTGTTCTAGCAGAACATTTCTTCAGCGCACGGTGGTTTGGCATGTCGCTGGCATTCATGGTACCGTGGGTTGAATACAGCCTCGGTCTGCTCGTCGCAGTCCTGATTGCGAGAACCGGATGGACTCTCTTTCGCAGCGCAATGCAGGTCTTGCTGCAACGTTCACTCGGAGAAGAGCACCAGAAACGAATTGAGGAAATCTGCCTCACCACCCCTGGCATTGAAGCAGTAACCTCCATTCGAACGTTTCGCATCGGACACACCGCAGTCTGCCTGGCTTCCCTTGTCTCGCGACATAACCGCCCCACCCTTGAGCATCTGAAATACGGACTCAACTGCGCATTGCGCAGTTACCTGTTGGATGGCGAGTTCAAGGATGCCGATATTCACCTCAAATTCCGCTACCCGGAGCCTGAAAGGCACCGCATAGCCTACGGCTTGACTCGCTCGCAGGGATTGCTCTACATCAGTCCCGCGATGAAAGACGTAACTAGCCTGCTCATCTGTGACATGGAAGACAACAAAGTGGTGCGTGCCACAGAAGAGCCAATGCCACCGGATGCAGTGGCGCTACTCAAGCTCAAACGAGTGGTAGCACTGTGCTTGTTCGCTCCAGACGATGCTGACCAGACCGCGATGGCGGGCAGCAGCATCGTGATACGCACCTCCGTGTCGTATGTGCCTGCGGTAATGGGGCTTGAGCTACAGTAAGCTAACGCCGCAACCTATAACATCTCGGGAGATCACATGATTCTCGACTGTATCGCAACAGTCCTTGCGCTAGTCGCCATCGGCTTCTGCATCGCATACGTCGTGGTGCGCTTACGCGCGCTGCGAGCGTACCAGTCGCTGCTCCAATCGAAAGACGACAACCGAGCGGAGGCGCGGACGGCATATTGGGCACTGGATCGACAGCAGAAGCGAATCGGAGTGGTGGTGCTAATCACCTACGCCATCACCTTTCTAGGGCTCGCCCACTTCCTCACGCCGCTGAGCTGGCTAGGCTTGGCAGCTCTGGTGGGCACCACCTGCGCCGCCCTGGTGCTATCAATTGCCGCGCAGCTCTACAACGACAAGGAATCAACGCTTCGCATGCTTCAGCGCTATCGCTATGGCAGCGACTTCACACCGACCCCGTAAGTCAAGCCAAGCGGCGCAAGCATTACGAGTCCAAGCGTGCAAGTTGCCGGCGACTCTGGCGACCCGCCGGCTAGATTCGCTGGCAACTGCCCGCCGCACTCACTCCGCTTCTCTCATTTCCCTTACTGAACCGTTCAAAACTCAGAAAGGCAAAACCCGTGAAGAAAGCTTACCGTCTCATCATCGTGGGCGATTTCGGCAAAGACATGGACGACGAAAACACGCTGATCCTGCAGGATGGCGTGCATCGCCACCAGTTCTTCTCCACCGAAGGTTCGCGTAAGCAAGAGCTGTTCGAAATGCTCTCGGTGGTTGCGAATCTCGCGCCGGCAATGGAGCGAGCTCGGCTGGCCAAGGGCACTCTCAAACTGCTCGGTCGTCCAACCATACCAGTGGGCGTTGGCACTGACTGCGGCATGCGCAAAGAAGGCCACGACCATGAGTTCCTTGGCGTCACATACATGGCATCGCCCGAAGAGGTGGTCGAAGGTGCGACGCTGCTGATTCAGTCTCTCGAACAGAGCGATGACGGAACGGTCATCCTGCTGCTCATCTCCGGTCTCACCGACACCGCCAATCTCCTGCGCGAGCACGCCGAACTGGTGAAGAAGAAGACCGCCGTGGTTGCCCTCATGGGTGGTGTTGAGCAAAAGGACAACCAGGTCATCCTGGACGCTGAGGGCTACATGCTGCCCGACAGCGCGGCCAACAACAAGTTCGACATGGATGCCGCGAAGTACGTGTACCGGCGCTTTCAGGAACTGGCCATTCCGATGGTCATCCTCACTCGCGAAGCGGCCTACGCGGCTCCCGTTCCCCGCGATCTTTACGACCGCATGGCAGCCACCGGTCACCCTGTGGGGGTGAAACTGCGAGAGACCCAGAAGAAGGCGATTCAAGACCTGTGGTTCCGCGCCTGCCTCAGCGGCGACGACGTTCGCCGCAACAAGCTTCCCGAGCGCTGCGACAAGCAATGGTTCTGCAAGACCTTCTGCGCGGGCAAGGGACTGGAGCGGACGGGCGATGACG
>JAKFUT010000412.1 GCA_021732565.1 Candidatus Obscuribacterales bacterium | reverse complement strand
GCATGCGACGCAGAGGTTACACAAGGCGGATTCGCAAGTCCAATAGCTCAGGTCCTCAATTGTTCAGGTCCATAACATTGTTAGTGGATCCCTTTGACGCTCCGTGTAGCCTTTGCCAGTCTTCCCAACTACAAGTTTGTCGTATTCGAATCTTGCTCGAACTGTCGTTTCAAAAATCTTGGTCTTACTCTGGCCCGTCGTGCCGCAACGTCCCCAACATGTCGTTATGGAGCAGTCCTCAAGCTCAATCTCCCAAAATTTACACGACGTGCCTTCTCGTGATTCGAAGCGACGGCGCATTGTAAGCTCCTTCACAAGCCAATACCCCACTAATATATTAGCTTGTCAACTGCAGATTCCCTTACAAGTATGGGTTCAGAGATTCCCTTTGATCAGAGGAATTTCACAAACGTTGAGCAAGGTGCGTGAGTGTTGTTCGGTAAGTTCAACTCTGCTGGGATGGGTTTCCCAGATGTTTTCGCAATACTCTCGCACGGAGCGATCGGAAGAGAACTTGCCCATGCGCGCAACATTCAAAATGGACATGCGAGTCCATTCGTCAGTTTGCTTGTAGGCGTGCCCGACTTTCTCCTGGCATTCTATATATGACTGGTAGTCAGCCAGAAGCATATAGTCATCCCACCCTAGAAGTGAATCAATCAATGGTCTGAAGAGATTTTCGTCTCCGCGGGAAAAATAACCACTCGATAGTTGATCGATAATGCGTTTGAGACGCTCATTGCCTAAATACTCTTCATGAGGACGATAACCAGCTGCGCGCCGAGCTTTAACTTCCTCTTCCGTCAGTCCAAAGAGAAAGAAATTTTCAGCACCTACTTCTTGTCGAATTTCCACATTGGCACCATCCATAGTACCGATGGTCAGGGCACCATTAAGGGAGAATTTCATGTTACCTGTGCCAGAAGCTTCCTTGCCGGCAGTAGAAATTTGCTCGGACAGATCTGCCGCCGGATACACTCGCTGCCCGAGTGTAACGCTGTAATTGGGAAGAAAGATCACTTTGATCTTGTCTCGCACAGCGCGATCACTTCCAATTACCTCGGCCACGGAATTGATCAGCTTAATGATCAGCTTCGCAATAAAGTAACCAGGCGCCGCTTTGCCTCCGAATAAAAATGTGCGCGGAGTTACATCAACATTCGGGTTCTCTTTGATGAAGTTGTACATAGTGATTATGTGCAAAACATTCAAGTGCTGCCGTTTATATTCATGAAAACGCTTCACCTGAATGTCGAACAAGCTATTGGGGTCCACAGCCAATCCCAATTGGTCGTGGATATATTTGGACAGTTTTAGTTTATTCCCGCGCTTAACGGCCTGCCAAGCCTGTTTAAAGCTCTCGTCATTGGCCAATGGTTCCAGTAATTTCAAATTTTCCAGATGCGTAACCCAACCGGCTCCAATGTTCTCAGTGATCAGCCTGGATAGGTCCGGATTGCTCAATAACATCCAGCGGCGCGGGGTGACCCCGTTGGTTACGTTTTTGAATTTCTGTGGTGAAATCTCATGGAAGTCACTCAGCACATCAGACTTTAACAGTTCAGAATGCAACGCAGCCACACCGTTTATATTCTTGCTGCCCACCGAAGCAAGGTGTGCCATTCGAACGCAGCGTTCGCCACTTTCGTCGATCAGTGAAACTCGCGATAGAAGCTCTTTATTACCCGGATGATCAGCGCGCACCTGCGCCAGAAATCTTCTGTTGATTTCATAGATAATCTCGAGATGGCGAGGAAGTATCGAGCCTATAAGTGCTACCGGCCACCGTTCCAACGCTTCAGGCAGCAGCGTATGATTGGTGTAATTGACTGCCTCGGTTGTAACAAGCCAGGCGGTATCCCAATCAAGTTCATGCACGTCAATGAGAAGGCGCATTAACTCAGGAATAGCAATAGAAGGATGGGTGTCGTTCAGCTGGAGGGTGAATTTCTCGTGCAGTGTGTGAATGGAACGTCCGGAACGCGTGTGAAAATCGATGATATTTTGCAGCGCACAGGAGACAAAGAAATATTGTTGCTCGAGTCGCAGCTGTTTTCCCTGCGAAACATTATCGTTTGGATAAAGTACCTTTGAGATGTTTTCCGAAGTAATCTTCGCATTGACGGCCCCAACGTAATCTCCGGTATTGAAGGCTGAGAAATCGAACGACTCCAATGCTTCTGCTTTCCAGAGCCTTAGAATATTAGCCGTGTTTGTGCCATAGCCCGGAACCGGAGTATCATACGGAACACCAATTACGACTCTGTCGGGAATCCACTTAATGCGATGATACCCTTTCTCGTCGAGTGAGCTGACAGTGTGTCCGCCAAATTTCACTTCCACCGAAGACTCAGGTCGAGGAAGCTCCCACGGATTACCGTACCTTAGCCATTTGTCCGTAGTTTCAACTTGCCATCCGTCGCGAATTTCCTGGTCGAAAATTCCAAATTCATACCTGATACCGTATCCGATGGCAGGAATCTCCAACGTTGCAAGTGAATCTAAATAGCACGCAGCCAGACGGCCCAGACCACCATTACCCAACCCGGGCTCTTCTTCCTGGTCGATCAATTCTTGCAAATTGAGACCGGATTCCTCCACGGCTTTCTCAACCTGGTCATAGATGCCCAGATTAATCATGGCATTGCCCAGGTGCGGTCCCATTAAGAACTCGGCAGAGAGGTAGCATACAACTCGCACATCCTTGTGCAGGTATGTCTGGACCGTGTTAATCCACTTGTTAAGCAATCGGTCTCGCACCGTCAGCGCCAGTGCCATATAGAAGTCATTAAGTGTAGCGATGGCTGGAAACTTGCCTTGTTCATAGTACAAGTTGTCAGCAAATGCTCGCCGTAGCGTCTCTATGCTAAGTCCGGTGCGATCATCGTCCTGCTGTGAGGACTTGACGACTGTGTCCATGGGTGCTCGGCTCCAGTCCGTGTTGAGGAGTTACTTCGGGACAATTATACGAGCGATGGAAGACCAAATGAATACACTGATCGCATCGGTCCTTATTTGAACATACCTGACCAGGGTAGACGAATGACCGAATAGACAAGTTGATGACTTGGTCGGAGGTCTTGAACAATTGAGAGGCGGCAAGGACTGAGCTTTTTTTATCGTTATTGCGAGGCGCCCCGACCAGTGGTAAAGTGAGACAATGCCGAGAGTTATTTTTCTCTTCTTCTTCCTTTCCGGCCTCAGCGCGCTCATTTTTGAAGTTTCATGGGTGAGAGAGCTGGCACTATTTCTGGGCAATACAGCGCAGGCCACTAGTACCGTGTTGGCAGTCTTCATGGGTGGCTTGGCTCTTGGCGCGTATCTAGGCGGAAAACAGGTGGACCGTCTGAGCAGTGATCCCCTTGCAGTCTATGGCATTCTCGAAATCGGTGTTGGTGTTATCGCTCTACTTGTCAGTTTGGCGCTCCAATCGGCAAGCGTGTTTTATGTCTGGTTCGTTCATTTTATTCAATTGGGCGAATTCAGTCTGACCGCAATTCGTTTGTGCATGGCCACCGGCCTCCTGTTGTTGCCTACGATTCTGATGGGAGCAACATTGCCGGTTCTTGTAAGATATCTGGAAAGAACCGGGCTGCAATCAAGATTGTTCAGCATCCTTTATGGCATCAATACACTGGGTGCGGCGACCGGCGGGTTGATGGCCTGTTTTCTTGGTTTTCCGTTCATGGGCATTCAGGGCACGCTATTTTGTGCCGCCGCAATAAACGTGACTATTGGTATTTCCGCAGTATTTCTCGGTCGTCAACTAAAGTCAAAAACACCGGATACAAATAGCTTTGAGCCTGACTCTCAGCAGGATGATTTGTCGAGAGTCGCACAGGTGTCTTTGCCAATCTCCGAAGCAGGTATAGCTTCTCCTACTGAGGAACCACCAACAAACGATGCGCTCGCTCAAAGTGCCTTAAGCAGTGGTATCTCACTAAGAATATTATGTGTCATATCATTCCTCGCTGGATTCACAGCGTTGAGTTACGAAGTTCTATGGACCCGGATTTTGCGGTGTTATATTGGCTCAGTCACCTATGCGTTTTCCATCATGGTCAGCATGTTCTTGCTCGGTCTTGCGGCAGGGAGCTTCATTTACGAGCAACGTATGCTGAAATCAGAGTCGGCCACGCTCCATCCGTTGCTCACTTTCTCGACGATCCAATTCTTAGCTGCCTTCGCGTGTGCAGCAGGTTGGTTGCTATTTCCCCAGACAGCCGACTTCTCGACACGCCTATTGCAGGTTCTGTTTTCAAGCTTGCAGGGATACCATATTTTTTACGCAATTCTGGTGTGCATTCCCACCATTCTTGTGCCCGCCATTTTTATCGGAATACTTTTTCCCATGATAGGAACACTGGCTGCATCGCAAGGTAAGCAGGCTGCAACAAGTGTCGGCAAGGTCTATGCCGTCAATACGATAGGATGCGTTTGCGGTTCACTGGTATGCGGGCTCGTATTCGTGCCTACCATAGGTTCAACGGAGGCTTTTCGGTGGATTGTGGTTCTCAGCACTCTCACTGGCGTTCTGACAACTTGTTTTGCAGACGGCATTTTACGTCGGGCCCGCGTGGCGTTAGTCGGAGTTCCCATTGCTCTACTAGCTTATTATCTGAGCCTTCATAATGAGACAAGGGCCGAACCCGGTTGCACATTTCTGGCGACTGGTGAGGACAGCACCGGCATAATTTACGTGGTTTCCTCGCCCAAAGAAGGGGGGATTACCCTCAATGTTAACCACGCTTTTCTATCTTCGACTATACCTCCCGCAAGACGTTATATGCGTTTGCTCGGGCATCTACCGATGCTTTTGCACAAAGATCCCCAAAACGTTGTGATCGGTTGCTTCGGCACGGGCACCACAGCCGGTGCCTGCGCTCTTCATCCCGAGCTAAAACGCTTGGATATTGTGGACCTCTCCAAACTTGTGCTCCAGTTTGCTCCTTACTTTCATACAATTAACTACGATGTGCTCAAGAAGCCGAATGTGGTGGCGCAGGTCAACGATGTTCGTAATTTTTTGCTGACGACAGATCGTCGCTTTGATGTAATTTCGTTTGAACCACCGCCGCCTTCTGATGCCGGCATCGTCAATCTCTATACGGAAGATTTTTATAGATTGGCAAAGAGCCGTCTCAATACAGATGGAATACTATGCCAATGGATTCCAATGCACCTCGTTTCAGCGCCGGTGTGGAAGATGCAAATAGCAAGTGCTAGAGCAGTATTTCCCCACGTAAGTGTCTGGTTGTCCAACAGCAGGGAAGCAATTCTCTTAGCATCACAACACCCACTTGAGCTAGATGTCGACACAATGCAGAAGCGCATAGATTCGACACCTCAGATCAAAGAAAGCCTGCACGATGTTGGTTTTGACAGCGCCACCGCCGTGCTCAGTACTTACATAGCAGGCGGAACAGCACTCGATGATTACATCAAAGGCGCGCCGTCAATCACCGACAATTTTCCCCGACTGGAATTTTTCCTGGCGTACCCCGGTCCCTATCTTAGTGAGTCGGACGTTGAGTCTATAGGCAACACGAATGTGAAACATTTTGTCGAAGAAAATAAGAATGCAAGAGGATTTGATCAAGCAGATTTTTGGAAGAATTGGCAAGCAATTCACCTCTTGCGCGAAATTGATAAGCGTCCCGTTCAACAAACTGATCACCTTATCGATGCAGCTGTAAAAATGTATCCGACAAACGCCTGGTTCCAATATGTATCCACCCATCGTGCGCCTTTCTACCCGAGTGGTCATGCGGATTGGAAATACTGAGCGCTCGAAGATGCGCCAATCGAATTGCCACCGCCGGTAGTTTCATCTCGGAAAATCTCAAGAGCAATTATCGCGGGTTTTCTCTATCTCTTTGCCCTCTACGAGCGAGGTAACACTATATATGTTTGCGCTCACCATTTTCCTTTGTCAGTAAGGCGAGTGTAATCGACAAGTCCAGGGTACGGTCCCTGATTTTCTCCGAGATGAGATTCATGGAACCGAAATCTCTTTTCGAAGTTGTTATCCTCACTGCGGTCACCTCGTTGAAATACGGCGAATAGAATGTGGCATTCTTGCAACCATCTCCTGGCCTCCTCTTTTTCACCGATATATATCAGGAATCCGACGTGACCAAGTTTTGAATCAAGCTTTCTAGCGACGCTAACATTCGAGCTTTGTACTAGATTTTCCGCTTTCTTCAGATACCTATATGCAGTCCTAAACTTATGATGCGCACGGTAGGCTACCCACGCCGCTAAATTCCAGTTATACTCGGCCTCATCGCAACGATCTTGCCACGACATCAATTCTTTTACCACCTGAAGATCCACTAAGGGGTCAGGCAGCAAAGAAGCCCCCTTTATATATGTAAAGCGAGTAAGAATTGAGGGTAACACTAACTTGCTAAACAACCGTTTGTTCTTTTGCGTTAAACGCCGTGCGACTTCCATCGCAGCGGTTAATTTCTCTCGGCGTTCCTGAAAAAGTCCCTCGCCAACGAGGGCGTTTGCTTGGATGCAGAAAGCTTGAGCTTTATCAAAATCAGATAGATTCCGAAATGCGGAATATTTTTGTAAATCGGTACGGGGAAGGCATTGGGCCATGAAAGACAGAATGGCTCGCTGTAGCTGAGTCTGGTCCTCTAAAGAAGATGCGACCTCAAGACCACGTCGCGCATAGGCGGATATCGCATTCACCGAGCCACCAGAGCTTTCCAGCATCTCTGCTACTCTTAACATTGTCAGACTGTAAGCAGACTTATCTTCAGGATATTGAAGTTCAGCTCTTAGCAGTAGCGCAGGAACTGCTGATTCAGAGCAGCCATTTCTCGCGCATGTATCGGACACTCCCGTGAACAAAGATACGTATTCGGTGGCGGAAATCCTTAACTGACCAGCACTATCTCTTAACGTTTCGAATACCTCACAAGCCTGGCGAATTGTAAGAGCAATCCGTTTGCCATCCACCTTAATGCGCGGGTTTTCTATAGTTCGCGGAGGCTCGCGCGCAGGAACCCCGTGAGCCAATGCATCATGGACAATTGCCGCTAAGGGATTGGGTGCCTCCGGTCCGGAAAGTTGAACAATATCTCGACCGGTGCGCGAAGAAGGGTTGGCGATTACACTTAGTGCTCGCCTGGCATAATACAGAGCCTCGTCCTTATTACCTTGAGTGAGCGCAAGTTGTGCTATACGCGCTGACAATTCAGCCTGAGACTGAGGCTCATCCGCATTTTGTTGAGCCGTTTCTAACAGCTCACTTGTATAATTTGCCATACCAAATCGTTGAGCTACGTCAGCCGCAGAAATTGCATACGTCATCACCTGCGGGTTGCTTCCTCCCAGCACTGGTAACATTACGATCCGCGCGCCAAATGATGGAACTAGAAACACAACACCCGAGAATAACAAAACAATTGCCAGTACCGCAATTTTGATCGAAGGAATCGACTGCCGGCATGCTTTTTGAAATGGACCGGGCTCCAGTTGAACAGCTTTCAGCTCCTGGAAAATTTCTTCGGCCGCCTGGTAGCGATCGCCAGGATCCTTCTTCAGACATTTGCCGATAATTGCCACCATCGCAATTGGGATTTCGGCACGATCGACAATGAACGCCGGGGATTTATGCGCGTGGAGAAAGAGGACACCCACGGGGCTGTCTGCTTCGAACGGCGGCGCCCCATAAATCATGGCGTATAGGGCGCAACCCAATGAGTAAATATCGGATCTATTATCAGCGCGCCGTCCCTGGCAGGCTTCCGGGCTCATATACTGCACCGTTCCAACAAGTATTCCGGTATCCGTCAGAGTTTCCATTCCAGGTGAACGCGCCAAACCGAAATCGACAAGCTTAATGACTCCAGTTTGAGTTAGCATGAAATTGGCCGGCTTTATGTCCCGGTGCACAATGCCCACCCTGTGAATTTCCGCAAGTGCTAAGCACATCTGCATCCCGTATTCGATCGCCTTTTCCCAGGGTAACTTTCCATCGCTAAGAATCGAATGCAGCGATCTACCTTTGATAAACTCCATGCTTATGTAAGGCAAATTATTTTGATCGGTTCCCGTCTTGTAGAAAGTGGCGATGTTAAGATGGTTGATGCCGGATAAAATCCGCCCTTCCCTCGCAAATCTCTCTGTGGACTCTGGCGTAGCCACTAAAGATTCATGCAGGAATTTTAACGCGATCTCTCGACGCAACTCTGTGTCCATGGCGCGATAAACAGTTCCGCTGCCACCTTCACCAACACATTCAAGAATCATGTAAGACTGACTAACGATCGTTCCTGGATTCACCGAACTCCTCACATGTTTTTTTTCGGATACCTTCCTTGCAGATTTTTCATACTACCGTCGCCAATTCCCCCGTTTACGCTACTTCCCAATCTCCGATTTTAACTAACTGCGGCTCTCCATCGGAATGACACCTTCGCTACTTTCGGAAACATAGTTCAAAGATCTGGATTCGCAAAGTGGCAATGTAAACCAAAACGTGCTTCCTCTCCCGTATTGACTCTCAACGCCCATTTGTCCTCCGTGTTTCTCCACGATCATCTTGCAGATAGGCAAACCCAGCCCTGTTCCACCATGATACCGACTATCGGAATTTTCGGCTTGTTTGAATTTATCAAAAATAAGGTCGAGGTTTTCGGTTTTGATGCCGCGACCGTGATCCGTTACTTGAATGATGACATGACTCTCTTCAACTTTGCTTGACAGAACTATTGTTCCGCTAGCGGTAGAGAATTTGATTGCATTTGAAAGCAGGTTGACCATTACTTGTATTATTCTGCTTCCATCGGCATATACGGTTGTTTCTTGCAACTGCTCAATTATGGATATTTTGCGAGACTCAGCGATATATCTCACCGCTTCAATCGAACTGAGGATGACAGAAGAAAGGGGCACTGTTTGGGGAGACACTGAGAAATTGCCTGTCTTCATTTTTTCAACATCTAATAATTCATTGATCAGCTTGACCATTCTGTTAATTTCTCGTTCAGTGGCAATTAGCATTTCTACAGCTGTCTCCGAAAGCTTACCAAATGTCCCCTCTGAAAGCATACCCAGCATTGTCTTCAGTGACGTTAGTGGTGATTTCAATTCGTGTCCTAACATCGCAACCATTTCGTGCTTCATCTGCTCAATTCGAAGTCGCTCAGATATATCTGAGATGACGAGAAGACTTGTTTCTTGCTCGCGAGAATTAAAATGTGATTTGATTAGTTCAACAGGAAATGTTTCACCCGTTCTCTTCACAAAATACGTTTCACAGACCCCCTGTTCGAAGGTTGGGGTATCTGAACGGCTCCCACTAAAGAAAATTGTCAGCCTTTCGCTCATCAGGGCGGAGGGAACGTAGCCCGTCATTTGTCCAAGCGCCGGGTTGGCATATGCCACGATGTCGTCTAGTGTGATCAGCGCAATTCCAAGGGGAATTCCATCGAGTATCATTCGAAGGCGCTGCTCGCTCTCGGCAAGGCGGCGCTCCGCCTTCTTGCGCAAAGTAATGTCGTGAATCACACAGAACAATGTGTCGTAATTAGAAGACCAATGAGCAGACCACAGCAGATCGATAACTCGCCCGTCTTTTTTTCTCCACTGATTCTCAACGCTCCATTGATTGAGACTCTTGCTCGAACCGATCATGTCCTCCAGCGATTGCCGCACGTCCGCCTGAACAAGAAACTCAACGAATCGCTTCCCGATGAGTTCCTCAGGATTGTATCCAAGAATACGCACGCACGAAGAATTTACTGATAGAAATTGGTTATTCGAATCGATAGTGCAGATTACATCGAGAGCGTTATCAACTAGTGCTTGTTCTTTTCTTGCTGCGTCTGCCATGCGGCGACTGCACGCGAGAAACATTTCTTCTGTACCGGTCAACCAGCCGGACTCCTTCTTCGGATAAACGGCTGGCTTGCCTTGCTCTAAACACTTCAACGATTCTGTTAGACACACCAAGGTCTGGCGTTTTCGTAGCTGCATGATTCTGGCATGGAATAGTCCTGTCATAGCCATGGCAATAGCTGCTAACAAGAAAACATTGATGAATTGCGGTAGCAAAATCGCCGCCGCCATCAGGGCAACGCAACTCAAAAATGAAAGCAGCACAATTGATTCCGGATCCATAAGCAGCGATTGATCTTGTGCTAAAGCATGGGAGGACCAGGCGGGTCATTGTCTTCATGCCCGGGACCGGCGCGGGCTAAGCATCAGATATTGTTGTGCCTCTTCCCAATCACCGTAATCTTCTCCTGATTTCGTCAGTCACGGATCCAATGCCTCTAGCAGATGTGCCTGTGGTTATCCACCTGGGGTTTCCAGACGAATCTGCAGCCAGTGCCACGTTATAGGCCAGAGCAGATCGACTTTCCTGGCCCCTTTCCCCTCGGATTGCCATCATTAGTCCTGAGGTGCCATCACGAGGAACCAGCAGAATGTTCCCCTGATTTGGACCCGATGAGTCCCACTGCATCGCAACACCGCGGTTACTCAGCGCTTGCGCTGTAAGTTGCCGCCCTCTATCGGAATCTGGCGTTCGCCCCGGAACCAGCGCTTCAATGCCAGTGCGGTCAATTTGAGCGGCGCTCAATCCGGTCAGAGCGTTGACTGCTTGTGTTACAGGTAAGAGAAGTTCTCTTTGCTGGCGACTTCGTGTTTGCTCTGAAATTCGTTGGATATTGCTGCCCATCGATCCGAAGTTGTCCGTCAAGAATTCCTGTACGCCGTTCCGGCTTCCAGGATTCAGAGCTCCCTCACGGGCGATATCATTGGTAAGATTCCAACGTCGCTCATCGGGTAAATTTGCTACCCGGTCCTGAAGTTCCCTTCTCTCAGCAGGCGAGGCATTTATATAACTATTGCTAAACTCAGAGAGCGCCTCGGAACTCGGAGCAGGGCCGAACACCCTATTTCTGAGTTCAGGATTTATAACAGTGCGATTCTCCGCTCCGACAGGAGAAGTTTCACTTAGTTGTTCAGGAGAATTCTTCGTGTCCACTAACTCAAGCGGCGGCATATTATCGTTGGAGGTACGACTCACATCCATCTGGCGAAGAGCCTTAAGCGTCTCGTTGTCAGTTTGTTGTAACAATGGTCCGACTGAATTCCTATCCTCTAAATTTTCGTTGTTCTCCGCTCGTTCTAATTTTTCTTGCTGAAAGTCTTGTTCCATTGGTGACGCCATGCAACCTCCTGACACAGCCTTAAATTGCTGTGAATTACTTGTAACTTCTTGCGGTCTTGTTGTTGGTAATTGAGCTAGAGTTCATCAATATGGATGAACTCGACAATCAGCCCATTGTCGGGTGAACCTTTCGTGTCGAATATTCTGTTTTATCGATCCCTGACCAGGCGATATCGAAAGTCCAGAATACCGACTACAGCTACGGATTCTTCCTTCTTGGACGACTCACGCTTCTCGTTCGACATTTCGTCAGTCTTCCCGACTTCCCTCTCGGGACGGCTCACGGATCTGCCAGCAGTGCGGTCATCTCCCTGCGTGGCAGGAGGGTACTCCGGTGACCTGATACTGCCCCTGGCGCTACCATTTTTCTCGTCTTCCGGGTTGGCCGGGGCAACTCCTTCCGCCACAACTCCATCACCAGTGGCTCCACTTTCGCCGGGCTTTTCTTGCTTTTTCGACTTTTCCTTTTCTCTCGACTTTTCGTCAGTCTTCCCGATTTCCCTCTCAGGACGGCTCACGGATCTGCCAGCAGTACGGTCATCTCCCTGCGTGGCCGGAGGGTACTCCTGTGACCTGGTTCTGCCCCTGGTGCCGACATTTTTCTCGTCTTCCCGGTTGGTCAACGCAGCTCCTTGCGCCACGGCTTCGTCACCAGTGACACCACTCTCGCCGGGCTTTTCTTTCTCTTTCGTTGCGCGTTTAGTCTCGTCTACGTATAACTCAAAGTCATCATCGATAGTGGCTGGTCCATGATCATGAGAGTGGAAGTGCTGCAACAAACGTGCGGCGTCCAATCCACCTTTCTGTTGCAGTTCTTCTGCGACCTCGGTTGGTCTAACCACTGCATCTGCTGAAAAATTCTCAACCATCTTGTCCCCCTAATAAAATCGCTCGTTCAAGCAGAGAGCCGAAACGTTTACTGATTTCAATGTAGCGAGCAAAGTTCACCGAATCTTGGCATAGAGAAAATTGGTTCAGGGGCTTGACAGAATTGCGGATCACAGGGGTGGTCCCGAAAGCAATTTGGACTGATATGGAGCTGTGTCGAAACGAAATTGATTCAACAAACATCAATCCAATATCAATACTTTCGATACGGCGAACTCGCGATTACAGAATAAGAACGATTCACCTCGTCTTAAACTACCTGCCATCCAAAACAAATGCGGTATTTGTATGTTCGCCAAGATCCGGTTAAATTGCCAGAATAAGCTTAACTCATTGGTACGCCGACTGCGACACGCATCCGTTAGTGGAGTGACGATGACAGCAACGGCGAAGCTACGTGCCCACCAACGAAGGACCGTTGTGAGCATGTGGGTTCGTTTCAGTCACTATTGAAATAGGTTGATCGAAGAGAGGAAATACGCAGATGACAGAAAAATTTGATGAGTCCGCAGAGAAGGCAAAAGAGGCTGGCGACAAGAAAGATTTCGGAATCAAGAACGAAGATGTAATGGCTCTTATGAAGGACTTTGACAAATCTTTCAAAGTTGATCCTCAAATTCTTAGCAAGATCAACGACGATTGGGGCGCGATCGAATTCTACGACTCGAAGGCAGAACCTACTAAAGCGAAGGGAAAGGATGACGCACAGCCAGGCAAACAACCGGCGCTGGAGGGGAAGAATGACTCCATCGCTGACATAACTGAGACTAACTTTACTAAAGAAAATGAACCAGCCCCGGAACAGAAACAGAAGCAGAAGCAAGAGCAGAAGCAAGAGCAGAAGCAAGAACAGAAGCAAGAGCAGAAGCAAGAACAGAAGCAAGAGCAGAAGCAAGAGCAGAAGCAAGAGCAGAAGCAAGAACAGAAGCAAGAACAGAAGCAAGAGCAGAAGCAAGAACAGAAGCAAGAACAGAAGCAAGAACAGAAGCAAGAACAGAAGCAAGAACAGAAGCAAGAGCAGAAGCAAGAGCAGAAGCAAGAGCAGAAGCAAGAGCAGAAGCAAGAGCAGAAGCAAGAACAGAAGCAAGAGCAGAAGCAAGAGCAAGAGCAAGAACAAGGACAAGGACAGGAACAAGGACAAGAACAAGGACAAGAACAAAAGGAAGAAAAAGAGAAAGAACAGGAGCAAAGTAATGACTCGGACGATACAAGCGATGACACCAGAGCGAAGGATAAGGTACCTTCGCCTACTTCCAAAGATACCGGCAAGACTTCCCCTGAAAAAGAAGAATGGCTCGCAAAGGGGGATTCAAAAGAATGATCGAAAAAATCCCAAGGCCTTGATTCCCTTTCTACTTGTCCACGGCCTTTGTGGGCTAGCTATTAGCGCAGCTGAGGAGAAGTCCGAGAGTTTTAAAGCGCTGGAAATTCCCGACCAAATCATGGGAAATAAATGCACGGCTCCTTTAGTATGAACTCAAAGCAGACGCACTGGCTGACCCAAAGATGGATAGTGAGTCCGCCGCCGCCTATGACATCGCAAGAAAACTGGCGGAAGATCCGGCTCCAGCATCAAAACGAACTCACAATGTGGTGTCAATACCGTCCGCCAGCCCGGAATTGATGTCTGGTAAATCGCCCAACTATTGGACAACTAAATTATCCCGATATTCACCTACCTCGCTGTGGAAGATAGGTAAGTAAATATCGGGAAATTTTATCATGGCAAAAATCATCATTATCGAAGACGACCTGATGGTGGGAAGCACTTTGAGAGCTGCCCTGCTCGCAGATGAGCATGTAGTTGATGTAAGCAGGGATGGTGAGTCCGGTTTGTCCTTCGTCCAGTCAATCGAGTATGACGTCATAATTCTAGACTGGCAGCTACCCTTGCTCGATGGAATAAGTGTCTGTCGCCGATACAGATCGGGGGGTGGTCAAACACCGATAATTATGCTGACTGCCAAAGACAGTATTGCAGACAAGGAGATGGGGTTTGACTGCGGCGCTGACGATTATCTGACGAAACCATTTGATATCCGGGAGCTAAAAGCACGAATACGAGGCTTGCTCCGCAGACCAGTACTTCATACAGCAAATATCATTATAGTGGGAAACATTTCCATTGATACGCGCAACCGTCAGGTCAAGAGAGAAGGAGTTGAAGTGTCTCTTCAAGACAATGAGTATGCTTTGTTGGAATTCTTCGTTCGTCATCCCAACGAGCTGATTAGTCCGGAGACTCTGCTGCGGAGAGTTTGGGATACTGATTCGGAAGCATCGCTACATGCAGTGTATACCTGTGTCGCTCGCCTACGAAAAAAACTAGACTCGACTACCAAAGACTCGCTAATACGGACGGTTTACGGGTCCGGCTACCGTCTCATTCCGCCGGAAGTCCTAGCTGTTTGACTCCGCGACCGGCTTTTCCCCGTTGACAGTCTGTCAGTCAGACGATAGTGTGGAATGCAGTAACAGAGATTTTGTGTATGCTAGACACCACTGGTGATATCGCGTTTCCTGTACGCTCTGATCCTCACCGTGCTCGCCTCGCCAACCAGGAGCGAGCAATAATTGGTGTAGTCAAATCGCTCAAGGGTGTCAACGGAATCATCTCCGCGTCAACAAAAAATCTTATGAGCCTCCCGGCCTTCGAGGCTGGCAGTACCTTGGAACTTTATATTGAATTTTGTCCCCTTTACGTCTTGCAAGAAGATCAGCCGTTCGAGAAATATGCCGATTTGATGAACAAGGAAAGCTTCGGTAAGCAAGACATTCTAGACTCTTGCATTGGAGCTAAATGGATAGCTACAGAGTATACGCTTATTGCTCTCAAAAATATCTTGTCTAGTCTCGGTGTGGAATTGAGGGTACATGGAGTTTTTTGGGACATCGGCGTTATCTTGACCAACAGAGACCTTGTGGTTCCTGGAATACTCAATAAACATGCTGAAGCGTATAAATCCACCCTCGACGAATTCTGCACGGCGATTGGTATTCCGCATACTTTTGACTGTGCCAGCAGCTATAGTCAAAGCGATCTGCCGGACATTTGCCGTGTAAGCCAGTACAGCTTCATTGAGGAGGGCGAAGTCCTTAACGAACTTCCTTCTCAATCTGAAATACTGAGACTGCTCGGGCTTGATACACGCATCGACCTTGATACCCGAGCGGGACGACGGGCAGCTAACCTATTTCTCAAAAGACTGTCAATGTCATATAACAATGTCGGACTTGCAACAGCGCTTATTCATACATACGTTAGTGTTACACCGCATTTTTCGACGAGGGCCAATCTACGGCTGGGCATGGAAATGGTCAACATCTATCTTGCATTAGCGTCAGCAGAAGCCGGTTCGCCGCAAGCGGAAATGCCCGCAATAAATGTGCTGCAGGGCTGCTAAGACATGAAAGTCTCCGCCTTTTGTCGACGAAGTCCACTATTATGTGTGGGGGCGAAATGCAAAGAATCGATAAAGTCCAATACGTCAGAGTCAGATGAGATCAATGAAAATTCCTTTTATCCTAACAATTCAGCTCTTAGCCGCGGTCTTAGTATTGTCCATTGTGTGTGCCACCGCTGGTAGTGCTAGCGATCCTACCAATCAAGTAGAATCGGATGTGTCAACCAGTAAACATCAGGATGCGACCGCTGACTGCGCCACTCTGCCAGGTTTCAGAGGCTGGAGCGATCAGACCGTCAAGCCGAGCGCAGCATTGTTATGTATCCACGGTTTGGGGCTGAACAGTGACGCATTCGACGATTTTGGAACTCGCATGGCCCACAATGGCGTATTAGTTTTTGCTTTCGATGTGCGCGGGTTTGGAGCGTGGACAAAAACAAAAGATGGAGAAAGTCTAGACTTCGAAGGTACACTGTGTGACATAAAACAGACCCTCTCAACCATCCGCGCCGACCACCCGGGACTGCCAGTTTTTTTACTTGGCGAATCCATGGGAGGAGCAATCGTCCTTAAAGCGTGTTCTCAATTTCCGCAGCTCATTGACGGTCTGATTTCGTCGGCGCCTGGAGGCCAACGTTATAAGCAAGGCAAAACAGACTTAGAGGTTGGTCTGCGCGTTTTGACTCGCCCGCTTAAGCAATTTGATATTGGCACCGGAATCGTCGACCAAGCTACGAAAGACCCCGCGCTGAGAAAAGTGTGGCAGTGCGATCCCTTGAACAGGTTAGATTTGTCACCGGTTCAATTGATCAAGTTTCAGTTGTTTATGGACGGGAGTGACGGGGCTGTTCGTAAAATCGATTGCACGCCCGTTCTCGTCTTGCAGGGAACCCTGGACAAGCTTGTCGAACCGAGCGACACTTGGAAGATTTTCACCATTCTCGCCACCGAGCGAAAGACAATGATAGCCTTACGCAGCGAGCACCTCGTTCTTGAGTATGGTCGAGTGAAATCGGATTTCTATAACACAAAGGTTTCACAGATGGTGGCAAACTGGATAAGAGATACTATCTCACATGCAGGCGCAGATGACGATGCTTCCGCTCATTGAGAAATCAATTCAATTGTTGTGTTTCCCGAACCATCACAGAATCTCACCAGCTGTGGTGTCGACAAATTGGTAGAAAGTATGGATTTTTTTGGTCAATTATTAGTTTCAGAACCGGTGAGGGATAAGAATTACCGGAAGCTACGAGCATGGTTTCTAGCTTGCCTGAGTGTGCAAGTATCAACGACAGCGGCTTGCGGAGCACCGCTGAATGATCGCATCAAGAAGGAGTTCAAAAGCGATCAATACACGGTAACGGTGGGAACTACGCCAAAATATGCTGCCGACGCCGCACTGGAGATAGGCGACGGGAATGGGCACGGGTGCAGCCTCCAATGGATGCGCTTCCACCCCGAGAAAGATAATGTAGAGGTCCTCTCCATTCAATTGAATGAAGAGTGGAAACAATATACATCCAAATGGCCACCGGACAAAGCCCCCGTCGCCGTCAAGATAGCCCAGATGAAGCCTGAGGCCTATGCATCTTTGCTTCAAGATCTTGCTATCGTCAACGCGGCAAAGCTGAACCCTGTCGAGCGTAACACCTTCGGAGGCATGTCTTCAAATGACTTCTGGGTCTATGCGCAGTTAGACGAGAATAACAAGAAGCTCATCCAACTTAATTGGGCAGGTTACGGGGGCAGTCGTGGTGAAATGGAATATGCCAAACCAGCCGCTGCTGTCAACCTTGCACATAACAGGGTCGAGCACCTTGATTTCAAAGAGCACAAGCTAACGGATGCAGAGCGCGCTTGGGCCAGTGCGAAGTTTTCCCGTGACTGGAAAGACATCAAAGACAAAAAATTTTTCTGGTGGGTCCGTGAGCGAT
>JAKFUT010000316.1 GCA_021732565.1 Candidatus Obscuribacterales bacterium | reverse complement strand
GCAGGTACTGGTGAACTTGTTGTCCAATGCTATAAAGTATTCACCGAAGAATTCGAAAATTCAGATTAATGCGAAGCAGTCAGGAGATTTTGTCCTGGTGGAGATTCTGGATGAGGGTCCCGGAATCGCGAAGGAGCAATGCGAAAGGATTTTCGAAAAATTTGAACGTGCCGAACTCGGCCAGGCTGGTTCCGGAATTGGTTTGTGGATCTGTCGCACCATCGTTGAGCTACACGGCGGAACTATTGGCGCCCGTGCTCGCCAGGATCACAATGGCGCAGTGTTCTGGCTGTCGCTACCGCGGATAGTTTCATCGGTCTACTAGAGTTCTTCTTTTTTGCTCCGTCGCGCCACCCACCTATGAACGAACCACCACCAGCGACAATCATCGACCAACGTTACGCGCTCCTGAAACCTCTTGGCGGGGGAGGCATGGGTCAGGTTTATCGCGCCTGCGAGCTAGAGCTTAATCGAGTAGTCGCCGTCAAAGTCCTTCATCCGAATCTAGTAACAGGGTCAAGCAGTCGAGCACATTTTAAAAGAGAAGGGCAAGTTCTTGCTTCGCTCAACCATCCACATATAATCACCTTTTTCCATTTTGGTATCTGCCCTGATAATTCTCCTTACATTGCCATGGAACTATTAGAAGGGAAGACTCTTCAGCAAGTCCTCAATGATCGCCAGACCGAGCTTACCGCTAAGTCAATTGATTGGCTCTTGCAAATCGTGCTACAAATTTGCGACGGCATGAGCAAGGTGCATTCAAAAGGAATTGTTCACCGCGATCTCAAGCCTGGCAATCTCATGTTTCGTGATGATTCCAATAACTTCATCAAGATTCTCGATTTTGGACTTGCGCGTGTGTTACCGGAGGCATCCTGCTTCACCCAACATTATACGCAGACAGGGCTTCTATTCGGAACTGCACCATATATGAGTCCGGAACAGTGCACCGGTTTGAGGGCAGATGAGCGCTCAGATATCTATGCGCTGGGATGCATTATTTATGAAGCCTTAGAGGGACACCCGCCATTCCTCGATGATTCGCCACTGACAATCATTCGCAAACATATCGAGGAACCAATTCCGCGCCTGTCTGATCACTGGAATTCTGACAGAAATTCCACTGCAGGATTGCAAGGCGTTTTGAATAAAGCGCTGTGCAAGGATCCCTCGACCCGCTACCAGACAATGCAAGAACTTGCGGCGGATGTTATAGTGCTGCGGCAAAAAGGCGCACTACCTGAGCAGTTTTTGAACAACCAGGAATCTCAGACCGGGGGGAACCGCAAACTCATCCGGAGAGTTATTTTACCGCTGTTCACATTTGCAACTTTGCTGGCCATATTTCTGCTGCTCAACACCTCATGGGAGGCTGTTCTTCCGAGCAATTTACGCACAGTCGTCGCGGAGCAGGAGGGCGATTTGTGCAGTGTTCTCGCAGTTAACTCGTCGCACAAATATTCCATTGCGCTTGCAGGTTGCGAAACAACATCAAGTTCGGCGGAAGATCAAATCTGCAGATTGAGCACCAAACTGTTTTCGTCGAGCAGCGGCAAGGAAGATCTAGAATTCTCAATGGCAATGAACGCACTGCTCACATTCTACAGTCGACACCCTCAATTACTGTATCGAAAGAGCAATGAACCCGCATATCAAACCCGGGGAATCCTGCTTTTGAGCCGACTTCATGAGCGCCTTATGGACTTGCCCACCGCCCAGTTTTTGAGAAGCGAGGGGAGCCTGAATAGCCTCAGGGAATTGGGTGACAAACTGGAAGGTCGCTGCGCCGACGTATGGATGTTGCGAAAGATGGAAGCACAGTGGTCCGGAAAGATGCATCTGTTCCTGAGAGAGCGAACATCTATGGCCGACATGGCCGCTGACCTTGCCAATGAGCATAATTACACCGCCGCTCTCGGTATACTTGATGAACTGATCCACAGTCAGCAGGGGCAACATTCTCTCGGAATGACTAGTTTCGTAATTAGACGAGCTTATTATCTGAGCCTCGCAGGCCGCTCCGACGAAGCATTGAGGGAGGCTGTTGCAGCCCTCAATGACGTTAGCCAGCGCCGCGAGTCGAAAGGTGCAATTACTTTCTCCCCGAAGAATGTGGCGGCAGAAAAGGACATCCCAAAAGACACATATTACAGACCCACCTCATGGGAAATGCAGGCGCTGATTGTCGTTCTAAAATCGTTGTCGTCCGAACTTGCGAAAACGAAGGTAGACCTGCAAACCCTGGTGACAAGTCTGAGTCTTTTCCTTGAGAGCGACTATCTTAATTCAAGTCAGTTAGTCGACTCCGCGTATGTAGACTTTACAAGCCTCTTCCGCGTTTTACTTTCTGCAGCCAAAAACGAACAACAACAAGAATTCTTTTATCGAACCCTGGAGCGAAGTCTCCGCCATGACAACAAGCAGCTAAGACTCAGAATAAGGAAGTGCCTCAAAGAGGCCTCGCCATTGCGCAAGAAAGTCGGCTGTTCGGGAAACAAACCCGAAACACAACGTGACCTTAGCTCGAGTTGTGTTGTTTTGCCCACCAGCTAACAGGGTAATAGGTCAATGTGCCGCTCAACTCGTAATTCAAGATGAAGATCCTACTAATCGATGATGACACTACATTGCTGGACGGGCTGGAGCATCTGATCAGCAGCGAGGGTTATCTTGTCGATCGCGCTGAAAATTCGACTGACGCAGCTAATATGGTCAAATGCTTTGCTTACGACCTGTTGGTTGTTGATTGGAATCTTCCCGATGGCAACGGGCCGGACTTGATTGAGAGCTTGAGACGAAAAAAATACAACGGACCTATTTTGATGCTGACTGCAAACGATAGTCTGCCAGACAAAGAACACGGATTTAGAAAAGGTGCTGATGACTATCTATGCAAGCCTTTCGAACCTCGCGAATTTCGCGCTCGGGTGAACGCGCTCTTGCGGCGGGCAGAGAGAAACTATTCCGAATCGCTTACGCTGGGAAATATTGAACTCAATCTAGCAACGCAACGGCTATACATAGACCGAACAGAGATGGTTCTTCAGCCTCAGGAGTACAGTGTACTTCAATTGTTACTGAAGCATCCCGGTGAGTTTTTCAACAACGAGCAACTGTTAAAACGGCTCTGGCCCTCAGAATCCGAAAGCGGTGTTGAGACGGTACGAACTACGGTGTATAAATTGCGCAAGAAAATTAGCGGGATCAATTCGAGCCACGAAATCGAAACGCAGTATAAATTAGGTTATCGACTAACAGTCTCACAGCCAGTGGCAGCGAAAGTACCAAAGGAACGCGAAGAATAGCGTTCCCCAAGCGACTAGGCCAGGCGGGCATTCCGCACATTTGCACCACGCCGGCCACTTTTTGCGGGCAAGATGCCCGCGGTCCCGGCCGGGCGAGCTTCGCTTCAGGGCAAGCGTCGCACCAGGCAGGGCAAGCTTCGCACCCGACAGGCGAGCTTCACGCCGGGCAGGCAAGCTCGGTCGTTAGTAACACGATTCAGGCAACTTGTGTGAATCGGTTAATGGACAAAAAGACTGCCCTCTACCGACCTTCGGCGGTGTTTACAATTAGTTTACACAATAAAAGTACAGTCTCATCACAAACAAGAACTGCGTTGAACACAGCCGATTTGGAGTTCATTGGCAAGGAGCTTGTTCAAGAGGCTGTTGGTTGGCGGACTGGTAAAAATACTCCATCCAATTTTTGAACAGTTTCTTGACAGAAACTGCGAATAAAGTTCCAGAGAGCTGGGACCCATACCACTGACGATGATCGGTGTTCCAGCTCTCAAACTGCACGAGAAAAGCTGGAAATCTCAACAGGACTGTTGCCGTTTGGCGGAGGATGCAATGTCTGAAACTCAGAAAAATCTTGCCCGAACGACAACACCTGTCCCCCCTTCAGCAAGCGGGCGGGTCAGCCGCCGAGGATGGCTTATGAATAAATGTCGACGGGGCATACGAGGAACTTGGAATTCCGTTCGAGGAGAAACGGGTCAACTGATTATCGACCAACTGTTGTCCATCATGCTTTTAATTCCTATCTTCACACTGTTGCTGGGTCTTATCGATGCCTCCCTTCTTTATGCCGGCTCGACGGTTAACGAGGGACTCTCTCGAGAAGCAACCAGAATGGCAGCAGCAGGACCAGTAGCCGATTACGAAGGACGCATCAATACGTATCTCAATAAACGGAAGGAGGAATTTGGCGCCGGACTGATGAGAAACGTTCAGGTGGTTCCGGAAAAGACCGGGGTGGATATCGCCTCTGCCCGCAAGTTAGGCACGATCAGCGTCACCACCAGCATGGATATTTATCCACTGTTTGTGCTTGGCGGTATCCTGACCGCTACCAACAAAGTGCCATATATGCGAGTGACAAGTCAACACACTTATCCACTCTCAAATCCCGGTTCATCATCACCATGAGTATCTTTCACGAACAACCACCCGACACTCTCACCCGCCGGCGTAACCGTAGAGGCTCGGTTATAGAACTCGTGCCCTCTTTTTTCTTGATGTTTTTTGCCCTGGTCTTTCCCATGCTGGACCTCATCGGCTTCGTTTCCGCAGTGGTAATCCTGAATTCTGTCGCATCCATGAGTGCGCATTCCGCGGCACGCGCCACTACATATGGTGAAGCTGCCGACGTAGCCGCCCGAGTCGCCGAACAAACAGCCAGCATCTGCGGGTTCGCTCGCATTACTCCAGTAGGCGGAATCCACGGAAAAGGGGTGTCGTTATTGGTTGAGTGCCACAAGATTGCACTTCGACAGAGCGATCAAATGGAGGTAACTACAGTGGAACCGTCAAAAGAGGTGCAGATTAAAATCGATCGAAACAACTATCTTTATTTTTACCGCACCACCGCGCGTTTTGAAGTATTGCCAATATTCAATTTTGCGGGTTCACCATTTGGACTAGGCGAAGTTCCAGGCTTGGGAAAGCCGGTCCTTCTACAGTACACATCGTCAGCGAACATCGAGCACCCTGAAGGCTTGAATGTAAGAGACCGGAAATAACTGAAGGAATTTATAAAATGAAGCAAAGAAGTTCTCGAGGAACCATCATTTACGCAGTGGGCGCATTCACGATGATCATGATCATCATCCTGCTGTTCTTGCTGAGCCAGGCACAGGTGCTGAAATCATTTCAACAACATCAGAGCGCAGCAGAGTCCGCATCACTTTTCGTAGCGCGAGAGATATGTAGCGTTACCATTGCCAGTTCTGTGGGACAAATTGGTCTGGTCGACTTAAGTCCATCAGACAATAGAAATCCGTTTTTCAAGCAAAATGGAAATACCAACCAGGTGCCGGTCACAGGAATAAACACGGCGCTGGCAACGGTGCGCCTCGATCTACTGATTGCCCGAGACTTGAAAAACGACGACATGATTACATTGGCACAACGGGATCTGACCGAGTTAAAGAGCGTGGGCAAAAGCCTGCAGAAAGCCATAACCGACTTGCTTAACCAACGAGGCGCCAACACATTATTTGAACGAACGATGGCCATCTATGAACAGAACACCAATGCCGCTACTGGAAAGCTCCGTTCGGATTCATTTAAGATTCTACTTGGGCAACTGTCTAAGGACACCACAACCACCGATGGTACCACTAACATTCCATTGCCTGTCAATCCAGATGCTGTGGCTCAGAACAATAGCTCCGGCGGATTCTACAAGCCCTATGTGAACATTCCAGTAAAGGATGATAGCTTCGCCTTCGCCGCTATTGGCACAGAACCCCGCCTGGTCGACAACTCGAAATTCGCGAGCCTTTCCACCTCTGGAATTTTGTCACAACTTCCACCTACGGTTATTCAGATTCAAGCCGACCACGACGTAACATCTCCCGTTGATGGCAGTACCATTAACGGTGTCACTGATCACGCCGTATCGACGGCGGAAGCTGGAGGAACTCTCTTAGCAGCCCGCTCCACTGTCTACTCCTTGGGCTTTGCCGGCGGCTTCCCCTCAACAAAGACCTTTGAGAAACTTACAGTAAGAACGCTGTTGGACTTCGACGGATGGCGCCCGGCCAAGAACCAACAGGGAACCTGGTTGCGTAATACCTCCTCCCAGTTTCATTATCCAGCAGGCAACGGTGGCGAAGGACTGCTGGCCTCTCAAGATTTCCGCGATCCAACCAAAATTTCAACGACGCAAAGCCCAAGCACTGCACTAGCCTATGGCATATACGACTGGCTGCGCAGCCTTCGTCTTCGGCCTAACAGAGACGAAGTGGTCAAAGCTATAAACACAGGCGACTTACGTCAACTAGGCTCGGAAGTTCGTCAATACGCCGGACCGACTGCCAATGACGGCAATCCCGACTCCGCTGATACCACCGAGGCAAACCGGGGAGAGGAACTACAGGTACCGAAGCTAGATCCTGTCGAAAGCGGATCTCCAGCTCCTGTAGACCTGGTCAACAACTATCGTGGCTCAATTACAAGCAGCATGTTTCGTGACGGCGATCTCATTGACGCACGTTTCAACGCTCTGACAGGCAAGGAAGCCGGCGGGCCTGATCTTTACTTAGACGCCTTTGATTATAAATCCATTGATGCAGTACGCGGCGGCGAACAAGCACCGCAAACATCTCCTGCTCTCAACACCGATTCAACAGACGGCTCAGCCATCTCCACCAGCGGGCAATCCTCCGGTCAAGTAACTCAATTTGTACAAGGAGTAATCGCTACAAACAGAGCCGCACTGACAAGCCGGATCGGTGGACGAATGGCTCTGGTCGAAGCTCTTCAGGCAGATCTATTGTTCAAGGGCGATGCCAACAAAGGCACTGCAGGTAATCCGGGAAGCACACCGACGGGTCCCTTTAATGCTGCACTGCAGCAACACAAGCAGAACCAGAAACAGCGCTTGCATTCGGAAGGGATTCTGGAACCTCACGCAATAATTGCCGAGCTAACCCCGGACAAGTGTTTTCGAGAAGTGCTGGAAGACATCAAATTTGCTGGCACTTATCTCACTAACGCCAGTGCGACCGTTTCGCTGGACACCATCGCTGCTTCTGCATTCTTGCGCTCTTCGTCAACCGACCTGAAGACCCTTATAACTAGCTACCTCTCTTTGCCCGTCATCAAGAATTCACCGGTGCAGGAACAAAATCGAGCCAAACTGAATCAGTATTTGAACATCAATGTAACCCGGGCAGACGTAAACCTGCTGATCAGCAATTCTCTTACTGTTGAAGGGGTGATCAATATTGAGTCGCAACGTATGAGTGCAATTCGTCGTCGAGGCGAACAGTGTTTGCTAAACGGTCAGATCGCGTATGCTCGCACCAACAACATTCTTCGCCGACTAAAACGATTCACCGCCCACGGTGTTCGCCGGTTGGAAAACGAAGGATCAAAAGAAGCACCGGCATTTGCAATAAACATGCTCAATCCCGAAGTGCCAGCAGACCTCAACAAACCAAGCACAAGAATCGTTTATATAATGCCAAACAACGGACAACAGGGAAATGTCCTGGGCGTTCAACGTGTTCTCGGCATAACCGGACCAAACTTCTACAATCTCCAACCGGTGTCTCGGACCGAGGCAGATAACTTCAAGGTTCTGATTGAGCAAGTAAAATCCAGTGACACTGGTGTAGTTTTCGTCGCAGACCGAGATAGACTATCGAGCGGAAGCGAAATTATGCCACTCATACCAGGCGCCACTTCGCTTGCACTGGCGCCCCCTGGAACTGGAGGACCGGCAGTATTCCAGAAGCTAGGTCGTTTTCTTCGCTACTCGTGGGACACAGCTGCAGACGAAGACAGATCAGACATCGGCAGATATGCGCTGCGTTACCTCAAGAAAAAGCACGTCGTTGGTGGCAACCTGCTAAAAACATTTGACCAACAGTTCAATATAATTGACTTCGTTACGGAGGTTACTCGCGCAGGTCTGCGGAAGGACGCCGCTCAAGCCAGAGAGAAGTTGTTCCCCACTGTGGCATTTAATCAACAAGGTCTGAGCGGAAGCCAACCGGATCGCGAAGTACCTGCCTTCGAACGTGTGTTCGTACTCGGCTGCAAGGGAAATGCAGCAAATGACCCTGCAAGCGGAACGATCGTTCTACTTCCGGTAAAGCCATCGCTCGATCAGCAGTCTCGTTACCCCTTCGGCAAGTCGGCGCTGGTATCAGGACAGTATTTGTACTTCTCGGGAAATTGTCTGAACGAAGGTATCGACTCAAAGGACAAGCTCGATACAGTTCGTTCTGTGATTGGCAGAGACCTGTTCGTTGATCTTGGAAAAGGTAACCAGTTCAATTTGCAAGACGCTAATGACTGGTGCAATCGATATCATGTTGACCTTGGTGACGAAAACAATGCCACGCCACCATACCTGGCAGGCGAATTCCGACTGGGAAGCGCTCTGTGTCTGGTCAAAGAACCCGTGCCCGGTGGCTTCGACATCAATATCTCGCCTTCACTGCGGAATGCACCAGAGACCATCTCCGAATCAGCGATTAGAACCATAGACATCGCTGAACGAGACGACTATCAGGTTATCCCCTCGATCTCTCCGTCCAACCGTCGACCATCAACTTTCGGGACCACCCCGGAACAGCTTGGTGAACCTCAGGCCCGGCCAAAGCTACCCCTCTAACTTAAAGTAGTTCATAAAAGTAGGGAACGTGATTTACTTCACGTTCCCTTTCTGCACCACTGCAAGTTGTCAGCTGGACCAGGTGACCAGCTCTATACAAATTTCAGACAAAAACTGACGAACTATTGCCACAGTCGCAATTTGGCTCAGGCTTATTAAAGAATGGGTGCATGAACTAAGTTGCCATTTACCAATTCACCGATTGGAACAGAAAATCAGACTCAGCCAAGACGAATTATTTACTGCCGTAAAGCTTGAGGAGAATGTTTACTGCCTCAGCCCTGGTCATCTGTTTTTGAGGCTGAAGTAGGCTTCGCGGTTCAGCCTCTGCATCGGGATCAATAGCGAAACACTCGCTCAGTACGCCTTCTCGCTGTGCCAATACAACAAACCTGAGATTCGGCGCCTTTACCTCGTGGATATCGCTATAGGAAGACTTGACGGCGTCTGCAATTTCCTGTTCGGAAAGGTTCTCGGCCGCTGTGCGTTTGCCGGCGAAATCACAATAAAGTTGGGCAAATTCTTCCCGGGTCACAGGCTGCTGCGGTTTAAAGAACACCTGTTCGCCCTCCTTGCAACCGGAAGCCAGCCCATTTACTGCTGCGGTTTCAATTTCCGTAAAGTTTGGATCACTGTGAGAAACATCATTAAAAATCGAGACACCAAGGTCTACCGGTGGAAGCTTTTTCACTCGCACAAACCACTTGATCAAATCACCGCGTGTAACTGGCGCGTTCGGCTGAAACAGGTGGTCAGTCCCTGCTTGAATGAATCCGAACTTTGCCGCTGTGCTCAAATTTGCTTGCAGTCTCTCATCAGCCGCTGCAATATCAGTTATTCCTCCGGGGGTCTCTGCTTTTGTAGCAGCAACTTCCGAGGCGTTGGTTTTCTCTCCACTGCGAATTTTTCGCACCAAAACATTATCGACAAAAACACCCAGATTTCCAGGTGTCATGCTGCCCATTTCCAAAGTCGTTTTCTCTTTCTCTGCGGTAAATTCCCAGGTGGCCTTACGCCATTGAAGATCTCCCTTGCCGTAACCAGTGGAATCAAATGAGAAACTAGTGGACTTTCCCCCGGCTCGCACGAACATGTCCTTCATTACTGGATTCGACCCGGAGCCGGAGATATAAAATTCCAATCGGTAAACAGCTCCAGGCTCAGTTGAGAAAGTTTGACGAATCTCACCAGGCCGGTAACCGTTCAGATCAATCGCCTTTTTACCGTACACCACCTTCCAGGGTAGCTGAATCAAGTCTATTTCTTTCTTCACTAACCATCCCGCTATAACTTGACTGGGCGGCTGCACGTTGAAAAACTCGCCAGAAAATCCGGGTGAAATTTCAAAACCGCCGTTGGCAATTAAGTTGGGTCCTGATTCGGCGGCACTTGATGCGCTTCCCGCTTCAGCAGGAGAGTGTGCAGGCTGACCATTCTTACCCAGTTTCACTACTGATACATTATCTATATAGACTCCCAGATTGCCCTCAGTAAGGCTGCCGAACTCAAGCACCGTTTTCTTATCTGTGGCGACAAAATCCCATGTGAGTTTGCGCCAAGAGAGCGTGCCTCGACCGAACGGCGTAAAATCAAAATTGAAGGTCTTGGACTTTCCCGCGGCTCTTACAAAGAAGGCTTTTGTCGGTCCCGTGCCGGCGATCCAGAATTCCACCCGATAGCTGGCACCGCGAACGGTGGCAATGGTTTGCATTGCAGCACCAGGGTTGTATCCATTGAGATCAATGGCTTTTCTACCAAAAATGGTATTCCACGCGCCCTGGATTACATCAATTTCGTTTCTCACAGCCCATCCGGGAATAAGAGGATTACCACCAGGCATTTCCTTAACATTGACGTATTCGCCATGAAACTCCGGGCAGAGTTCAAAGCTGCCATTGGACACAAGATTCTCACTTGCACCCGTCTCATCGGAAGCGATGAAGAGCCGATCCGCCGAACTCTTGGTCCTGGCGGTTCTGAGAGCTTGGCTTTGCCCCTTCGCTGGCGATGCCACAAGCACCAGTGCGCATATTATCGAAATGCCTTTGTAATCCATAATCCAATTCGCCTGTTTGAGGAAGATTTTTGCAGATCAACCTCGCCCGGACAATTAGAATTCGGAAAACTCATAGTTTAACTCAGGCCGTACGCCGCAGAACTGGCCAGCAGATTGATGATGCGTCACGGCCGGCCGAGGTGGTTATGCGGATCTAACGGCGTCCAAAAGAGTTTCGGCCCGAGCTTTCTCGAATCTGACAATGCTTCGCAATACAGCCTCGGGATCAATCGGTATTTTATCTTCGACATCAAAGTCGAGTCCCTGGCGAATCGCGGCCATAACCTCTTCCCCTGCTTGTTCTTTGTTGCCGTTACGAAGGAAGGCATCGACCTTAACCATTCGTGCAACCAGGCATTGAGCATCAAACTCCAACGCCCGTTCGCAAAGATTCAATGCCCGACGGGTATCACCGTCGGCAAATGCACTGCACGCGGCAGCCGCGAAAAAGCTGGCACGAAGTGATTCCGGCAAGTTATTGAAGTTTGCAGCGTGCTCAAATGCAACACGTGCTGCATCATAGCGACGGCGACGATAAAGAATGTAGGGATCAAGGAACAAGAGATAGAGAGAGCCGGCGCCAATGCGCCGCAGCCTTTGCAATTCCCCGACCGCCTGGGTCCGCATGCCGGCACGTTCTAGAAGTACGGCAAGCCGGCATGTCTGATAGTTGCTCTCGGGTTCGGCTTTCGATTCGTACAATGCGCTACGCAGCTCTTCGGCGACAACTGGTCGTGACAGACCTGCAAACCACAGCCTTATAGCTTTGTTTCGCAAAAGCAAGAAGAACGACACTGCTGCACATGCATAGACGGCAATCACCACCATGAGTTCGTCTCGGGGCGCCGCTGAATAGGCAAGTTGCCAGCGAGAGGTGCCACCGCCCAGAAGAGAGATCACCGGATCTATGATTAGATTGATTCCAAAAATAGCAGTAATTGTATAACCGAGAATCGTTGCAACAAAAGGATGAGGTCGGAAGAAGAGCGACGGTAGAAGCATGAAGGCCAGCGTAAATTGCACTGCAACGCCTGCAAATAAAGCCGGTATCAGAAGACTTGCATCGGGTAGGCTGCGAGGAATCGCCTCGAACCATAAGATGCCATATGACCAATCTTTCACCCATCCACCGAGCCACTCGGCGGCGATGATAGTTGATCGAAGGTCGAGCGCAATGATGATTGGCATTATCAAAAAGATGACCACCCGCCATGCAAGGCTGCGGTCTTCTTCTCTCAAATCGTCGCGCCCCAGACAGGCGCGGTCCTTTACAAGCTGAATAATCGTGCTGACGGCAACGGCAATTAGTGCTACTGAAGCCAGCTTCGAAAAGATTTCACCCATGAGAGTATATTTCCCCCGAGTGCCACATTATAGGGGCGCTCCCGTTGACAAGCCTGAGAAAGAATTATGGATGGCTACTTCACGAAGCAGAACATACAGACCAGGATAAGCCGCATTATCCATTGACAACGCTACGCCTTCCTTTCGCTTTCCCTTGGAGCATCGCCTTGTGACCGCGAGAGCCGCCCGATTGAGGCGTCTTCAACTGAGCGATTTCGCACAGGAAATCGCTGTCTTCAACTTAGCGCCACCGATCTTGTTCAGGACTTAGCGGCTGGAACAGGGTCGATGCCTTGAATCTGCTTCGCACGCACCTCTAACGGTATAGCTTCAGCCACACGTTTTCGCTTGCGGAGAAACTCTGCGTAAGAGGCCAGCGCGTATGCCAGCCGATCGCCGCCTTCCAGCTCAGCATCACTGATAGCTTGGCGAAATAGCTGCTCAGCACCGTAATAATCACGAGTCTGAACACACTGGCGAGCCATGTCCAGTGTTCCCACAGTCTTTTCACTTCGCCCAAGCCAATCGAGAAAAGCGCCACCGAAATTGGCCAGCGCCCAAACCCCAACCACAAAGAGGATGATGAATAATGCCATTATTGATGCGAATGTCGGCTTCCCGCAACTCTCGCCGGAGGAACAAGAGGATGACGCTCCCTTAAGGCTGCAATCAACCGCGCATCCGGGCTCTTTAGCGTTCTCTAGCTTTTGTGCCATTACGATTTAGCCTCCCCCACTCATTGCCAGTCGAGCACGTTCCACTTCACCTGTCACCAGCGACTGGTTCTCCGGTGCTGCCCATTCCATGTCCGCACCGGAAACCAGAGATAGCTCCTGTAGCGCTTCGGCATGTTTGCCTATCGAATTTAGCATGATTGCCTTGAAAAGTCTGGCCTCGGCAAAAACGGGATCGAGTTCGACCCCTGTTGAGAAAAGATTTAGCGCCTGCGCAAATTGACGAGAATTCATCAGAATATCCCCGGCCTCTACACACAAGCGCGCTCTCCCCTTCTCATTCAAATTGCGATCTGCGATCAATTGGCCGAAACAGCGCACCGCTCCGTCAACATTCCCTCGCATGAGCAATATGCGACCTTGGAGCAACTTAACTTGAGGCCGATCTCCCAGCGCGGCCATTTGCTTCAAAACTTTGTCTGCTCTGCCCGGAAGGCCGGCGCGCATCCAGGACACGCACAAAGGTTCCAGGGTGGCATAGGCGGGATCCTCAAGAGCGGTCGCTTCCACTTCCTTATGCAGCTCGTACCAACCAGGCATGGTTTGCCGTGCAAACCAATATCGCGGCCAGTGCCCGAAACAAAGATAAGCAAGCAGAAGCAAAATGACTGCGTGAAAAATACCAATGGCAATTACGCCTGTGCGATCCGGGCTGGTATAAATCTCGATCCAATCGCCGTACGCCCCGACAGCGGAAAGCATGGTGTAAAAAACCGCCGTTTGTGAAATGGCAAACAACCCGGAATAGACAAGAAGCGCCACCATATACGGTGACCGCACCAGCGGCACGATCAAGAACGATACTAGTCCGATCAATATCTGAAATAAGTTCCCGGCAAAAGCAATCCACAAGAGCTGGCTGGCGGTGCGATCCTGGAAGATCTTTACGTATCCCGTGACAAACCCGTAATGAAACTCGACCACGCGAGCACCGACAGAAAGCGCTGCCAGGCAGTGTCCAAGCTCATGAAGAAGGTCAATGCTCGGAAGTATCAAAAAGATGGTGGCGCGCTTGAGCAAAGCGCGATCTGCTGGAGTAAGCACTTCATCTGTGAGCGAACTCCAATTTTTTCGCACGTCTGTAAGCGTGAGCAAAATGAACGGCAAATAAAGCAGATTTATGAAATCTACCTGGAAGAAAAATTTTGAGAGATCGCCCATAAGGCATTCCTGCAAAGCTCGATGCAATGGTACCAGAGTCGCTGGATGTTATCGCCCGAACACCTTAAGCAGCACGATAGTGGCAAAGTAAAGCCCGATCAGACCAGCCAGAACGATCAGCATGGAAAAGATTGTCGGATCAGGCGTGATAATGGCCGCAGCGATCGATGCCCCGACCAGTGCGTATCGCCAGAACCGAATAAGCATTCCGGAGTTCACTATTCCTGCCAGCGACAGCGCAAACAACACCACAGGCAGTTGAAAGCAGATTCCCATGTAGAACAGCATCGTGGTAACCAGCGAAACATAAAAATCTAAGCGCTGTTGAACGGGAGCGATACCAACTCCAAAGGACGAAAAGAACGAGAGCATGGGGGGCAAGACCAGGTAATAACAAAACAATCCGCCCAGCAAAAAGAGCAGCGGTCCACCAAAGATAATGGGACTGAGAATTCGCCGTTCGCTGCGGCGCAACCCCGGTGCCACAAACATACTGGCTTCAGCAATAAGGTACGGTGCAACCAGCATGAGCGCAGCGTAAAACGAGACCTTGCATGTCACCATTAGAGGCTCTTCAACAGACAGTACTTGAAAGGACATCTTGCAATTGGCTGCGGGAACCTCAAGAAAGAGAATAATTTCCTTTCCGAAGGTGAATGCCAACCCGAACGCAACTAGAAACATCAACAAACATCGAATAATTCGAGTTCTCAATTCACCAAGGTGTTCTATTACTGTCATCACCTTGCTATCGTCTTCCGATGCGGAGAGAACAGCATCCGGTTCTTCCGCACCAATTGACATCCGCAACTCTTCCGATGCCACCGGAGTCTCGATGAGCGAAGGACGGTCGGCTCCGGTGGAAAGTTCTACTGAAGACAGCTCTTCAAAAGGATGTTCATCGGGCAGCAATTCCACCGGAATGCCCGATGGCAGTGTGTGAACTGGCGACTGAACGGGTTCCATTTCGACTTCTTGCGGACTCTTCAATGCTTGATCGGGGGGCTCAAAGTTGTGCTGTCCCTGGTCGGCAGTTTGCTCCGCATTGTCCGAGAGACCTTGCGAAACAGGCGTCACCGGAGCCAGTCCGTCATTTTTGCCACTGCCGGAACCTTCCAACGATGCCTCAAGCTGCCGGAGTTTATCGATTTCTTCACTAAAATCGCTGGACATTCTAAATGCCTGAATTCCTATCCTCGAGGATGAGCAGTAAGCCGTTGTCGAAACGACTCACTCAAAATGATACCCGCACTCACGCCAACATTCAGCGATTCACTCCCCTGACGCATCGGAATGCAAAGCGAACCTGCGCAGTTCTGCAAAAATTCATCTGATATTCCCCGTGTTTCATTACCGAACACCAGTGCTAGCGGACCGCGCAGATCTGCCTCAAAATACAAAATAGAAGCTGATGCATCGCAGATCCACAAGGGAATGTTTCGCTGCGCGAGCATTTCCAGACATTGCCCGTGAGTAGTGTCTCGTATGAGAGGAATGTCAAAAAGCGAGCCCGCAGTGGCACGAACAACCTTCGGTCCGTACGGATCAGCACATCCGCGGGTCAGTATTAAACCTGCCACATCTGATGCGTAGGCACTTCGCACAATGGTTCCTAAATTTCCCGGATCTTGAATCTCGTCGCAAATCACAACAATGGCAGGACTCTTATCAAAAATATCGTCAGGCTCAAATTGCGGAATCGTGGCAATGGCGATGATGCCACATGAGGTACTGGTGCCGTGAAGTTCCTTGAATGTTCGGTCATCGACCACCGAAATCTCATAAAGATTCAGCTGAGAAATAACGTCTGTGCTGGTCTGAAAATAACTCTCGCTTACAACCACTCGATCTAAAACCAGGTGTCGGGCAACTGCTTCCTCCACAGGCCGCAGACCTTCCAGAACGAATTGCCCTGTTTTGTCTCTTCCTGCGCGTTCTTGCAACCCTCTGATTTTCTTGAGCAGCGCATTGGACGAACTTGTGATTGTTGTAATCTTCATAGACATGGTCGACATCTTTATCGTGGAGAACTTTGGGAGCATCCGGCCACGGTGGCGTTTAGGAGCACTTGTGGTCAGAAGCGAAAGAGCCTGGTTGTCCAGGGAATTGGATTAGCTAAATTTTGGTCGACCAAGAAAAAACTCATGGCGCCTTGTACCAAGTACAGAAAACGCCATGAGTACGATTGATTTTGTGTCCGACCGCGCCCTCAAGAGTGCTTTCTACAGCTCTCCGGTTTGACGCATAACAGCGGCTGAATTTATTTTGCAGCCCCGGCAGTCTTCGTTTCAGACTCAAGCGTCTTCTTCGCCAGATCAATCAGGCTGGTGAAAGCTTCGGGGTCTTTCACTGCCAATTCGGCCAGCGCCTTTCGGTTCAAGGTGACATTGGCTTTGGAAAGCCCGTTCATGAAGCGGCTATACGGCATTCCTGCCGCGCGGCACGCTGCGTTTATTCTGATAATCCACAAGCTACGGAAGTCACGTTTGCGTTTACGACGATCACGATACGCATTTCGCCACGCCTGCATCACTGCCTGTTGGGCAGCAATAAAGAGTGTAGACTTCGAGCCGCGGAAACCCTTGGCAAATTTAAGAACTTTTTTGTGGCGGTTCTTTAGAACATTACCGCGCTTTACTCTGGGCATTTGCTTCTCCTGACTTTGTCATGAATATAAGCTGATGCGAGCCTTAGCTCTATCAGCTTTGAGAGAAAACCTCGGTTTGCCGGTATAGCCATCGGGGAGGAGATTCCCTTAGACTGCCGACTTTGTCACACTTCCTTATCTCTCTTCTTAGCGAAGATACTTGGGGTAGGGAAACAGCTCCTGAACTGATTTTTTCATTTCAGGTGCCACCGCTGTCCAACCGCGCAGTTTGCGCTTTACGTTGGCCGACTTCCACTCGTTGAGGTGCCGTCTTCCAGCTTGTTTGTGCAAGATCTTACCAGTAGCGGTGATCTTGAAACGCCGGGCAGCGGCTTTGTTGGTCTTCATCTTGGGCATAAGTTGACCTGGCCTCCTAGCCGGATGCACGCCCCTTTAGGAGCGAGTTTGGCGATAAGGAATCATGATAACACTCTTTCTTTCCCGCATTGGTTCCCTGTCAACGATTGCTAAATCAGCAAGGTCCTTGTGGAACTTAGCCATCAGGTTTTCGGCGCACTCACCGTGGTCAATTTTTCGCCCTGCTAAATTTATGGAAACTTTTATTTTGTGTTCCTTCCGCCAAAATTTCCGGCTTGAGAAGCTTGATTTGCTATGCCGCCGATCCGTGGCGACGAAAGAAGGCTCGATCAATAAACGATCGAGCCATTCTTCAAACATACCGACATCAAAACTGAGACGATGCCAACATCGTCGCCGCTCGCATCAAGCGGACTTCACGATTCCGGGTCATCTCTATCAAAGGTCGAAGATACCTACGTGGATGGCGTACCTGCAGACGGCGCTCCGGTGGCTGTTCCACTGGGGGCGGCTCCGGCGGGGCGCGGTCTATGCAGCGGGTTTGGCGAAAGAATCATGATAACGCTCTTTCCTTCCAGCTTCGGTTCCCTGTCAACGATCACTAGGTCGTCGAGTTCTTTCTGAAATTTGAGCATCAGATTAATTGCGAGTTCTTTATGCTGAATCTCTCGACCACGCAACATAA
>JAKFUT010000366.1 GCA_021732565.1 Candidatus Obscuribacterales bacterium | reverse complement strand
GAGTCTTTCCAGTCTGTTACTTTACATCTGCCGGATTACCGTATTACTCTCCTCAACGGGACAACTCATCTCTGCCCTCACATCTTGAATCGAGACCTGCCCGGCCAGACTCACGCCAGACTCACGCCAGACTCACGGGCCCCTCCGTAGAGGAACCTCCTTCGTATTGCAGGTGCCAGCACTGCTTCGTTATTTAGGCGGAGCAGTCTCTGAAACCGGGTTGTTCTCTTTCAGTTGGCTGATTCTCTTTTCACCAATTTCTTTGAGAATTTTGCCTTTTTTAAGAGACTTCTGATCTTTATGTTTTTCGCCGTCCTTCATCATACGGTCGCCTTTGGTGACGAGCTTTTGGGCCAGCAGAATATTAGCCTTGAACTTCTTCTGCATGCGCTTTTCATCAGCGGTATAGTCGCTGGGATTATTATTCAGCGCCTGCTCCGCAGCTTGAGCCCCGGGTACGTTGTTACTTTTGGTTGGATCTCCCGGCTGGCTCGGGGCGCTTCCAAAGAAATCGTTTCCCTGTGCCAAGCCAGGCACCGGCGTGGCGGAGGCACAAAGAATTGCCACCGGTAACGCTGCGCAAAGGGTGAGTGTCTTTTTGTTCATCTGCGAATATACCTCATCACCTGTAGAGGGGATTCTACTTAGAAGTCGTCATGGGAAGAAATCCTTCCGGTCTCATATTGTGAAAATCGGTTGCAGCCTGGAAGGAACGAGCCAATCGCAGCACGATGGCGTCGCCCAATGCAGGACCCAGAATCTGCAATCCGATCGGAAGCCCGTTCCGTCCGCTGCCACAGTTTATAGAGATGCCGGGAATGCCAGCAAGATTGGCCGGAATGGTGGCAATGTCACTAAGATACATTGTCAACGGATCGTCAGTTTTGGCTCCTGCCTCAAATGCCACCGATGGAGATGTGGGTGAAATTAGCAAATCATAATTGGCAAATTGTTGATCAAACTCGTTTTTGATAAGACGCCTTACTTGTTGTGCCTTCTTGTAATAGGCGTCGTAGTACCCCGTACTGAGTGCATAGGTACCCAACATTATTCTGAGCTTTACCTCCGGTCCGAAGCCGGCCTGCCTCGTCTTGAAATACATATTCAGAATGTCTGTGCTTTGGGCGTCGCGATAGCCATATCTAACCCCGTCAAATCGAGCTAGATTCGCCGAGGCCTCTGCCGTAGCTATCAAATAGTAGACAGGAAGGGCATGCTTGAGATACGGCATGGACACTTCTTCTACAATGGCACCAAGGTCGCGCAAGACCTTCGCAGATTCTTGTATGGCAGCGTTGACCTCATCGTCGATCCCCTCGCCGGTCAGCTCTTGAATCAATCCGATTCGAAGCCCCTTCACAGGCTTACTTATTTCAGCTTTGAAGTCCGGCAATGCTTGATTGTACGAGGTTGAGTCGCGATGGTCATGCCCGGCAATCACAGAAAGAGTAAGTGCGACGTCTTCCACGTTTCTGCCTAGAGCACCAATTTGATCAAGACTCGACGCGAATGCAACTAGTCCAAATCGCGAGACTACGCCATAAGTCGGCTTGAATCCCGCCACTCCGCAAAAAGAAGCCGGTTGTCTAATTGATCCACCCGTGTCGGAACCGAGGGCTACCACACTGCTGCCCGCGGCAACGGATGCAGCCGAACCACCGGAGCTGCCACCAGGTACGGTGGCAGTATTCCACGGGTTTTTCGTCTTCTTGAATGCGCTGTTTTCGGTGGAAGAACCCATGGCGAACTCATCCATGTTGGTTTTTCCGACAATCACTGCGCCTGCCGCCAGTAACCGTTCAGTTACGGTGGCATGATAGGGCGGAACAAAGTTCTCCAGAATCTTGCTGGAGCATGTGGTTGGATAATTAGCCAGACAGATGTTGTCTTTCAGGGCAACCGGTATTCCAGCAAGTGCCGGTAGCTGCTTGCCATCGGCAACCAGGGCGTCTACAAGTTCGGCCTGACGCATCGCAAGCTCTTCGGTCACACTGTTGAAGCAGTTAAGTTCAGGTTCACTGCTGCCAATATGCTTTAGATGCGCCTCGGCAATCTCAACGGCAGTAAGTTCTTTTCGCTCGAGCAAGAGGCGCAGTTCAGAGATCGTTTTACCGATGATGTTTGCCATCTTGCCTTCCTGTTTGGCTGTTACGTTCGCTTTGCCATCAATCCAGGTATTTCTTGAATACAAGACACGCATTGTGGCCACCGAAACCGAAGCTATTCGACATGGCCACATTCACTTCGACTCCTCTGCGCGCCGTGTTCGGCACGTAGTCGAGGTCGCACTCTGAGTCTACATTCTCAAGGTTTATGGTGGGCGGAATTGCCGAATCTCTGATGGCGAGAATCGAAATTGCCGCCTCGATCGCCCCGGCGGCGCCAAGGAGATGCCCGGTCATGGATTTTGTCGAACTAACCGCTACTGTCTTTGCATGGTCGCCAAAGGCGCGCTTAATGGCGATTGTTTCGGCGCGATCACCTAACAAGGTTGAGGTACCGTGAGCATTTATGTAATTGACTTCAGAGGGACTGAGTTTGGCATCTTTGAGGGCGACTTCCATCGCTCTTTTGGCGCCTTCCCCGTCCGTACACGGAGCAACAATATCGTAAGCATCGCCGGTCATGGCATAGCCCGCGACTTCACCGTATATGGTTGCACCGCGCTCAATGGCATGATCGAGTTGTTCCAGAATTAGAATCGCGCCACCTTCGGCCATGACAAAGCCATCACGAGCTTTGTCCCATGGACGGCTGGCACGCTCGGGCTCGTTATTACGACTGGAGAGTGTCCTGGCGGCAGCGAATCCTGCCATGCATAAAGCCGTAACGGGGGCTTCCGTTCCGCCTGCAAACATTACTTCGGCGTCGCCTCGTTCGATAATGCGATACGCGTCGCCAATAGAATGTGTTGAGGTTGCACATGCTGTCACCGTGCAAGAATTTGGTCCCCTTGCATTGTGCAGCATGGAAACCCATCCGGCAGCCATATTCACTATCAACATCGGAACGGTGAACGGGGAAACCCTGTCCGGTCCTTTCTCCACCAGGATGCGAAAGTTCTTCTCAATCGTTTCAAAACCACCGGCCGCGGAGCCAATTACAACTCCGACCCGATCAGGATTCTCTTTACTAAGGTCAATTTTGGCGTCTTCTACAGCGAGCTTGCTGGCTGCCACCGCAAATTGAATGAACCGATCCATTCGCTTGGCCTGTTTCGGTTCCATAAATTGCTTGCTGTCAAATCCGGGGATCTCTCCAGCGATTTTGCAGTAAGACTGATACTTCTCGTCGAAAAGAGTGACTCTGGAGATACCCGACTTTCCAGCCAAGATGTTTTCCCAGAATGGATCCTTCCCCAGTCCCAACGATGAGACTATTCCTATACCTGTAACAACAACTCTATGTTTCGTCATGGATTTGTCTGCAATTATTTTCTAAACGCACGGTGGACCGTGCTTGTGCTTCCGTCCAAAAGACGGTTCAGGATCGAGTCGTGATCCTGACTGGCATGCACGGTCCCCGTTTTGTTCGGGACTGGGAGCGATGAGATTAGAGGTGCGAAGCAATGTACTTAACAGCTTCGCCTACGGTAGTAATCTTCTCGGCATCCTCGTCAGGGATTTCCATACCAAACTCTTCTTCAAGAGCCATAACCAGTTCGACTGTATCGAGTGAATCGGCGCCCAAGTCTTTGGTGAAGCTGGCCTCCATAGTCACTTCGTCAGCGTTCACATTGAGTTGAGCTACGGCAACCTTCTTTACGCGCTCGAAGGCTTCCTTTTCTTCCATGAGTTTTACTTCCCCCTTAGTCGGAAAACGCAACCGTGACAATGTCAGCCAGATGCAGTCTCTGTCAGCGGACTTAGGATAACACGTTGACCATTGCACAACCACTCAGCGAATTAATTCGTTGCGGAAAGTTGTTTCATGAGTCTGCTCATTTCCTCGAGAGTAGTACGGCGCCGACGTTTCGGGAGACCCTGTTATGGATCTGAACTATACATTAGAACGCGATAACCTGTCATGTTTTCAGGATAATTTATATAGTTTCGTCTACATATGTTGAGCAGCATCCCAATCTTCTCCATGTCAACTGCATCGGCTGCACCGAAGTTCGGTCCAGGATGCATAAACTTCAACGCAGCTTGATGGTGGTCAAGCTGCGTTGAATAATTCGTCAGTTGTGAAGGTCGCAGTTGTTAGGTGTACAAGCCGCCGTTTACTTCCAGCACTTGACCTGTAATGTACCCGGATGATGGCAAGCTGAGGAACAACACCGCATTGGCGATGTCAGCGGGAGTGCCCATTCGTTGCATCGGGATCTTCTCTAGTATCTTGTTACGAGCTTCTTCTTTCATTGCCTGCGTCATGGCGGTATCGATGAATCCAGGAGCCACGGCATTGCTTGTAATGGTGCGCGAGGCATACTCGATGGCGACAGTCTTCGTGAGGCCGATTAAACCCGCCTTGGCCGCAGCATAGTTGATCTGCCCGAAATTGCCGTGCACACCGGTGGTGCTGGCTATGTTGACTATTCGTCCGTAGCGTTGTTTAGACATAACTTTCAGGATCGGCTGCGTCACTTTGAAAGCCGATGTCAAATTGGTATCAATTACTGCTTGCCAATCTTGCTCAGTCATTCGCATTACTAACTGATCTCGTGTGATACCGGCGTTATTTACCAGAATATCGATGCGCCCCCAGTTATTGGTAACGGCATCAACCATCTTCTGTACATCGTCGCTGACGGTCACGTTGCACTGGACGCCCATGACGTCGCCGCCCGATTCACGTAATTCCGTTGCGGTCTGATTGCAGGTCTCTTCATTTATATCGGAAATAACAATCTTTGCTCCTGCGGCCATCAGCGCTTCAGCGATTGCTCTACCAATGCCCCTGCCAGATCCGGTCACGATTGCTACCTGATCTTTGAGCGGCTTAGATGCTATTAAGCTTTCTTGTGTTTTAGTCATTTGTTCCGTTGTCATCTCGAAATTCCGTCGCTCCATGTCTGACGTTGCTTAAAACGAACTCATTGAATCATCGGATCCTGATTAGCTGCAGCTTATCCAAGAGGCTGTCAGCATGCGGTTTGGCACTAATGAGAGGATTATCAACTTTAGTTGAGTCTAACACCTTAACATGTTGAAATCCGCTTTGGCTGCCGATTCTCTCACTATTTGTTGCTTCTAAATCTTTTGCGTACAAATGACTCAGTGGGATTACCACGTACCGATGCCACCTTCCGTAGTATCGACATCGACCTGCGGTTCGCTTACTTTCGTAAACATATCTCGGTGGAAATCAGATATATGGCAAGGGCCCGGGGGAAAAACAAAACATGAGCGACAACAGAAATAACAGCTCGGAACGGGATTTGCTGCAAGCACCCGCTGACAAAAAAGACGCAAGTGATGCTCTTCACAGCAGCCTCACTGTTAACGATTTTTTATCTTCCTCCAGGCTCTCATCAGTACCAAAGTCAAACGCCGACAAAACAATTGAAGCTATTGCTGAGTATCAGATAGGACGCTATGCCATTGTTACGGCGGAAGGACTGAGTCTCTTGCCTCAAGGTATGTTGAACGGCGTAAAGCACAACTGGGATCATCCCGGTGAGTTTGGTCTCAAAATGGGCATGGCAGCCGCATTTGGTATTGGTATGCGTGTGCTGCTTCCGAAAGCCGGTGCTGCTCGCGCATTGGCTGGCACTCTCATGAGTTATTTCATGGTTCGCGATGCGGCTGCACCTATGGTGCAGGCCTTTCATGACGTATCCGGAACCAACGACATGAACGTCATTCATGGTGCAGCCAAGAATATGGCAGACGGATGGGGATTGTTCGCCGTGGACATGGCGGCCGGTATGCCTGTGGGCATCGGTGCAGAGCGGCTTGCCGGACGCGCGCTGGGAATGTCTGCCACAGGGCGTGCATTCGACGGATGGAAAGAGGATTTCTTTACCTCAGATAAAAACGCTGTCGGTCGATTCTTTAACTGGAGTGCTCGCACCGCCGATGCTACCACTGATGCGCTGGCACAAAAACTTATCGGTAGAGCCGAGGAAACTCCAAGCCTCACCATTGATCAAAAATTGGCCGCCATTCAACGTGATCTCAAACCGCACCATGCGGCTCCCGGTGACGTCAATCCTCGTATGGCCAGTGCTCTTGATGCCTATCTGCAACATAAGAGATGGCATAAAAATCAGATGCCCGAGAAGATAGATGCATTGCTCGGCGAGAACGCGGCGCTTGCAGAAGGAACAACACCTCGTCCGACATTGGCTGAAGCGACACCAGCCAGCCAACTCAGGCGGTTCGCCGACGGCGGCACTACTGCCGGTGCTCGTGGAAGTGCGGACAAACCTCCCTCCGGGCTAGGTGATAAGCCACCGGTTGTTGTCGACAAACCTCTCGAGGCCGCTCCTCCCGGTGATAAAGCCACCAATGCAGATACGGTAGGCAAAATGGCGGTCACTGTTCGAGAGGAGGCCGGACAGGTCACCGAAACGCAAATGAAGGTAGATAACTTCCGCGAAACTGTTCAATCTCCATTGAATCAAGCGATGCGCGACGGTAAGCCCCCTCTTGATCCGGGTCACTGGGAGAACAACCGAGCACTGGTGGAACTTGCTGATCAGGTACGTACGCCTGAACATGTCCAACAAGCCGGTTTCCTTCTGGAACACTTTAGAGTTGCCAATACACAATTAGGCATCCCCAAACAACTACCTGAAATTGTAGACCTGAACCAGTATTCTCGTTCCGTGCATAAAAATCTGATGGATCTCCTGGTGAAAAACGGAATCAAACCGGAAGAAGTTTTGCGGGGCACAAATTCTCCGATATTCCTTATATTTGATTCCAATGGCGCCGGGCCCTACACCATTCCTGCCATCAAAGGCGTAACCGATACTGCTGTGATTGTGTTGCCTCGTGAGTATCGCAGTATGCTTGGTGTCCACGTCGCCGGTGTCTATCCTCACGAACTTGGACACGATCTGATCTTTGGTGACTTGCTGCGATTCCCTGAGAACCTGCGTGACCATATCTTGAAGCAAGAAGTCGTAGCGAAGGCTCTGTCCGACAGAGGAATTGCCGATGTGCAAGTGGAAGTGCCCGGACACGGCAAAATGGCCAAGAGCGAATTGTTCACCAAAATACTGCGAGCACAAGCCAACGAAAATACCGCTGACATGTTCGGTACTGCTATCGATCCCAATACAGGTCTCTCATTGGCTGTGCTGCTAGGATCTTTGCGAAAACCGGGAGCTGGAGGTAAGAGTGGTCCCGGACAACTTGAGACTCGCAGCATGTATGGTCGTGAGTTTGTTGACGATGGGAACCCGTTGGGAATTGAAGCGCACGGCATTGATTCATGGCGGATCAAGACCACGGCTGAAACTCTGCGGCAACTCTCTAATGGCGACAAGCGAGTTGGTGCCTATGCAGACAGCCTCGATCGGTTGGCCGATGCAATGCGAAGACCGGGCGAAAACTACGTATGGGCGAATATGGATCAGCAGGGTCAATTCGTTTCAGTACCGATCAAAGAATGGGATGCAATTATTCCGCACATGGTTCGAGCGCAATTGGAAACGGCACTACCGGCCCTTAACGGTAAGACATTGAAGCAAGTCTACCCTGACGCCAGCAAGACATTCCCGAGAATAGACGCGCTTGCAGACCAGATGGCTGCTGCTGCTCGTGCCGGTGAATCAACGGTGCCGAAATTTGACAAAGGTACCCACGCACCGGAAGACATCATGTCTGCAGGGCTATCAGCCTGGATGAAGGCGATTTCCGCCAATCCGGAGCCTACTGCACCGGGTTACGTTAAACCTGAGATTCTGTTGCAACGCATCAATCAGGTATCGGAAAGCCTGCGCGCACAGTACCGCGACGATAACTTCCTTCCTCCTGGCACATTGGCGCCAGCGTCTCTCGGGGGCACACTGACAGGAACCGTCAGCTTTATGTCTAAGACTGTGGGTAAGGTTGTGGGTGCGCAACCACAACTTCGCCAGAAGTTCGAACACTGGGCGCCGCGAACGGGCATCTATTCAGGTGTTGCACTGACCCGTGATCTCTCTGAGTCGCTTCGATTGAAAGAAGAAGAGGCGAGCAAGTTGAAGGGTAACTAAGTTAGAGCAAGGTGTGTTACGCAAAGTCTTGGACCTGCACAAACCAGCGGGCGATTGATATTTCAATCGCTCGTTTGTTGTTAGCGCAGTTCCCGGCGAGTATGCCAAGCATTTACAGGTAGCGTCTAAAACACTTCGTCTTGCCAGATTGACACTACATTGCGTCCCTTTAGCTTCGACGCCAGGAGCGCCAGTTCAACTTTGTTCAGTAAGGTCTCTTTGCGTAATCCGTGCTCAGGAAATACGGCAACGCCGAAGCTTGCCGTCACGTATACGTCAGTGTCTAGTTCGCGTGGCATGATCATGTGATCGGCAATTCGTTTGCGGCATCGCTCTGCAAAATCTTGTGCTGCTGTTGCCTGGCATTCTGGAAGTAATACCAGAAATTCTTCACCGCCGAATCTGCACACTACATCAACTGGTCGGGCTTCGGCAAGTAACTCGTCGGCCACGGCCTTGATGGCGTAGTCACCAAACAAATGCCCGTTGATTGCGAGGAAACTTTTTAGCTCATCAATGTCGGCCATCACCAGTGCAAAACTTCGACCAAAAAATGCCGCTCGTTCGAGCTCCCTTTCCAGCGACAACAAAAGTTGGTGGCGAGTAGACAGCCCTGTTAAGGGATCGCTGGAACGTAATCGAGACAGCGCTTTTCCTAAATCGCAATTGTCTGAACTCAGCGAGAGTAAATCAACTCCCATGCGCAACAGAGCAAAGACGAGAGGATCTGCAAACCGTGACGAGGGCGAGTTGCGAACCAGCACCAGTCCTTGAATCTTGTCTGTTCCGTAATTGCGCGTAATAGCCAGCGGAAATATAAATCCGCTGGCTATGCCCAGCTCTTCGAAGCTTCCCTGTAGCAAGTCTGGTGCTATATCGTCCGGCGGATCGATGATTCTATGATTGTGAATACGCAGACCTGTATTATCGAGACAACGATCCATGATAAATTCCAGCACTGGTGCCAGAGATTCTTCCAAAACCACAGTGGAGTTCTGAGAATGTTGACGATTGCTTTCGGGGCTGCTTCTGTATAGATCGATGGACTCTTTCGATAGATCGATTATGAGAGCATCGGAGGCTTCAGCAAACTCTGCGCAGATAGTAGCGGCATCAACAAGTGCTTCTTCCTTGCTGCTCCAGCTCAGTCTCTCCATGCACTCCCGTATGGACATGATAAATTCTGATTGTTTGCTTCCCAGCTTTGACTGGCTCTCAAGTTCCATCAGTTGATTAGTTGCGCCTCTTAGCGGGTAGTTGTCTTCTTTCTAGCCTGTTGCTTGTCACCCTCAGCCTCTTCCGGTTCCTTCTGCCATGCCGTGCATCTAAAGTCTTAGTTCATAGGCAGGATATTTCCCGTATTCAAACCTTACGCTAATCCTTTCTTCCCTGTTTGGAAAGCTAATATTCAAATGAGACTTTCCATCCTTATTATGGCGTTCTATTTGGCAGAGATGGCAGGAAGGCAGGAAGACCAACCAACGTCAAGACGTGACAACTGACACGACCAGCTCAGTTGACGCACCAAGGGAACGTTCGATATCGAACGACCACAGCCATCCGCGGCTCGTTCGATATCGAACGAGCCGCGGACCTGCTTGTTTGCGGTGATAGTCACAGGTGAGGGAGAACCTTTCCTTGAGGGCTTGTGAACCTGGCTGCAAGACCTGAGTTCAGGGTAAAGTGCTTCCAACAAGATTGTCGCGCCGGTTGGCGCAGACCTTCAGTCTGCTAGTCTGAGGCCGATTGCCAATTATGGCGATTGCAGGGTTTACAAACGATTTCACCTTGGAAATAAAAAGGCAGTAAGATTAGATGCGGATGCATAGCGGGGAGTAGTCCGGATGATACGGATCTGGGGCAAAGGCGCGACTTTGGGTAGAACCGGGGTGACCCGGCGCGAGATGAACAAGTGCCAATTTGATCGGGCAGTCGGATCAATTCATCGCCTGGTGCAGGGACTATCCGTTACTGTCATCTGCCTGATATTGTCTTCAACATTTTCATCGGCAGGCCTGGCGCAGAATGACGAATGGGACTACGACAAGACCGCCGGTCCCAAAGCGCTGGCAATGTTTAAGATGGGGCTGAAGTTTCAGAAGGATGGCGACCTGCACAATGCCGTGGAAGCCTATCGTCGTTCTATTGGTTTCACACCGAGAAACTCAGAGGTGCACTGGCGCCTTGCCCAGTGTTTGACCAAGCTGGGCAATTACACCGAAGCCGACACTGAGTTTCGCAATTCACTAAATCTCAACGGAAACTTTGTGGAATGTCGCAATGACTACGGGATGTTTCTCGATAGACGGGAAGACAAGTATGATCCCGAGGGGGCAGTGCGTGAGTGGAAACGCTGCGTACAAACCAATTCTACTTATCCTTATCCTCACTACAATTTGGCAACGTATTACCACAAGAAAGGTGATCTGGAAAATGCCATCTCATATTTCGAAACCACTGTCCGTTTGAAACCCGATTACGCAGATGCATGGAAAGAACTCGGTATGTGCATCTTTGAGCGAGCCAGTAACGGAGATCTTACGGCTGCGGTTGAAGCTTTGGAGAAATCAGCTAAGCTTGCACCGGATAATCCCAAGGTGCACTATTATCTTGGCTTTATTTATGCTACCAAAGGCAATTTGGATGCAGCAGAGGCTGAGTATAGAAAGGCTCTGATGTGTGAGCAACGCATGGCTGCAGCGCACTGGGAGCTTGCTCGTGTGCGCTATTTGCGGGGCGATCTTGATCGCTGTATGACGGAAGTGAAAGAGGCTCTAAAAATAAATCCGGCTTTCACGAAATCCAATAAGTTTCCAGATGTAAATCCTATTGAAATGAAAACCGCCTGGGCGCGTTGCCTTGAGTTCAAGAACAAATTGCCCGAAGCCATCGATGCCTATCAAGATTTAGTGCGCGCCCGCGGAAGCGACGCTTTATACGCAGTAAAAATCGAAGAGTTGGTGAAACGAATCAAGCTGGAGCAGAAGCTGCGCAAGAAAACTCCGCTTACTTATGATCCAGAAGAAATCGAGGCTTTTGTATCCAAAGGAATCGATCAGTATGAAGACGGGCAGCTCGATGCTGCGAAGGGGTCATTTGAACGAGCTCTAGAACTTAATCCCAATAGTCTGGAGGGGAGCATGAACCTATCTGCGGTCCAGGAGGCTCAAGGCGACCTGCGCGCTGCCGTTGCCACCAATCAAAAGGCGACACAGATGAACCCCGCGTTTGACGGAGCGTTCTATAATCTGGCTTATCTACTGGAGAAACTGGAATTGCCTGCCGAAGCAGGCATGATGTACAAGAAGTACCACGATCTCTCAGGCAAGTACCCTTATGATCCCCAACACATCATCGATCTTCAACAAGATCTCATCCGCCAACAAAAGATACAAGAGAACATGAAGAGGCGCGGGTATTAGAATCTTCGGGCATGCTGATATACTTTGCAGTCTTCCCGACGCTATTGATACCACTAAACATGAGCAAACCAATATCTACCCTCACTTTCCAAAAATATAAGAGGGAGGGGCGAAAGATAGTCTGCCTTACTGCATATGACTATTCCACCGCCAAAATTCTTGACAAGTCCGGGGTCGATTTAATACTGGTGGGCGACAGTCTTGCCATGGTAGCGCTCGGTCATCAGACTACGCACGCGGTAACCATGGACGAGATGGTCCATCACACCAGAGCCGTAACACGGGGTGTGCAAAGCGCATTTGTTGTGGCTGATCTGCCTTTTATGAGTTATCAGGTTGATGTTATTCATGCAATAACCAATGCTGGTCGGTTTGTAAAAGAAGCGCAGGCTCATGCCGTCAAGCTGGAAGGTGCCACGAAGTTGAATCTGGAAGTAGTGGAACGGCTTGTCTCCATGGGAATTCCTGTTATGGGCCACCTGGGTTTCACGCCGCAGTCAATTCATGCATTGGGTGGTAACCGAGTTCAAGGACGCAGTGCCGAAGAAGCGGTTCGGCTCATGGACGAGTCCCTGGCGCTCGAGGAAGCCGGTTGCTTTAGCATTGTGCTGGAGATGGTACCGGCTGTAGTGGCATCGATGATTAGTGAAAAATTGAAGATACCGACAGTCGGTATCGGTGCCGGTTCAGGATGCGACGGTCAGATCTTAGTAACTGACGATTTACTGGGCAAGTACACCGATTTTCAACCACGCTTTGTCAGACGGTATGCGAACCTGGCTGATGTTTGTCAGAGCGCTATTGAAAATTATGCCAACGATGTGCGCAGTTCCGCCTTCCCGAACGCATCGGAGTCATTCGCTTTGAGCGATGATGAAACCGACCGGTTGCACGAATTGCTCGGACTTCCGCAGAATAATCACAGCGAGATTAGTTGCTAGGGAATTATCATCTCCCGATTGTTCGCCGTGTAGGAGTTTTGTGGTGTTATGGTGTCGCACTTGGATAGCAGTGCTTGTCTGGTGTAAGCCTGTTCTACATGAGCGCAGTTTTACCACAGCCTTCGCCGATTGAATGTCTGATACTGTTTAGTGTCCTTGTTCACTTTTACCGTCTCAGTTCAACACACCTCAAGGCGGCAACATATCTTCACCGGACTCCACCTTTTGCCAATTGTAAAATGGTGCAACCCACATCGTTGCGCATTGCGCGGAAAGCCCGCTGGTCGCAGCTAATGTTTCGGGAGGTTGAGAGAGCGCCTCATAAACGGCTAAGGTTTTTTCCATACATAATAAGAAGATTGAGTTGCGGGCATAACGGAAAGTGGGGCTCGCTCAGAATTTTTCTCCGGTTAGAGAAGCCCACAAGCGAGCTGTCGAGTAGTTATTTCCCAGAAAGACGGGGGCACACCGTGCGCGCAAATGCAGACACGAGTTTGAATGTTGAAAAGTTTCAGCAGGAACTTACCAGAACGGCCAACCGGCTGTCTCGTGCCTGCGACCTTGCTATTGAACAATTCGGCGAAGGCTGCGGAGCTTCGTCTCGTTCTCTGCAGGGAGACTTTGCAGTCAATGAGCAGCGACTGCTCCGGTTGTGCAACTCGGGGGCTAGCGAGTTACAAGAAGAGAAAGACGCCCTTCTTCGAAATCTTACCGCCTCCGGTCAGGCAGAAATTTGCAACCTGGTCGAATTAGCACGTAGTTTGCGAGACGATCTTCAATCTTACGCGGTCACTGCGACCACTGAAGTTCGGCTCGGGCTTCAAGAATCGCTGGATGAACTGATCAATTCATTATCTGCCGCTGAATTAGTTCTTTCAGAACTACGTAGCAGGATGCATGGTGCCGCCAACCGCTTCTCCTTTGCCGCAACAAGTGAGATCGCTGGAACAGTGGAGTCTGACAGCATAGCTCTAGACACGGAAAAGGTTGCACAATCCGTGATTGAGGGGCGGGAGAAGGCTGCCGAAGCGACCATTGAAGAAGTGTCCACTAACCTCACGGAGAACGTGGGGAAGAGAAATGAGTTATTGGTACTTTTGCGTGAAGCGACGAACAAGCAACGAGAGAATCTTACCAGTCCTTTTCCCGTGGATGACACACTGGCACCGCAAGATATTGAAATGCGGATACTTGCGAATCTGCAAGAAGCCTGGGTGAACGAAAGTCACGCCATGGCCGATATAGTTCGTGATTTGCATGAAGGTACTATGTCCGAGATATTGCAGTCTTCCCGAATGGAAGCTGAGCAAATGGCTTTTGACTATGAAGCAAAAATATTATCGATTTGTGGGCAGCTGGCATTGGCCAGACGAGAAGCAGAAGACGAGTATGCATTGAAAGTACAGCAAGTATTGCAGCGCACCGAAGAATTGATAACGGCTGAGCGATCATTGTTGCAACAGGGCAACGTAGAAATGGGCGACAAGATCGAGAACGAAGCATTCAAGGAGCTGACTCAATTGTATTCGGCAACGAAGGCGGAAGCTACGCAGGTAGCCTCCGCTGCAGGGGGACATCTGATAGACGACTTTAACACTCGAGTCTATGCACACTTGAACCACCTCGAGGCTAGAAAGAGAGAACTCTGCGATCAATTCGAATGTTTGTCGAAAGAGTATGCTCAGCGTCTGGAGCTTCGGTCTAACGAGTTGGAAATAGATTTACAGAACATTCGTCTGGAAATCGAAGTACTTGAGCAAGAAACCAGCAGCTGGATATCAGCCGTTTCTTTCTACAGCGCGTCAATTGGTAAATTGTAATAACGGGATGAACTGACGATGTCCGACTCCAGCAATCTGCAGAGAATTAGTGAAGCTGCGCTCAAACGCATAGAAGAGAAACGAACTGAACACGCTTCGGCGATGAAATTGGCGCAAGAGGAATTGAGCAAGCATTCCTCCGCAATTTTGTCCGGCACATTAGACAAACTCACAACAATCTGTGAAAGTTCGTTGTGGGAAGCCTCGTCACTCAAAGCTTTGACGGAAGAGGGTTTCGGCAAGACATATCAAATGCTGGAGGATGATTTAGACGCGACAAGCCTGCGAGCCACCGCTGATTTAGAGTTGAAAATGAGTCTTTCTCGACAGAGCATTGAGCGATTGCGCACCGCCTGTCTTGAAGTGGTGGCAGAGTGTGAGTTCGTTCGGAAGGAATTGGTCGAATTGACCAGAGATGGTGCTGCCGCTTCTTTAATGATGTCTTCTCCCGGCGTGTCGCGATTTCTTGCAGGTCATCAAAAGTTAAGTTCAGAAGAACTCGTAGGTTTGCTATCGAAGTTGCTGCAAATTGAGCAACAACTCTCGCAACGTGTGGGCGCAGTGGTTATGGAGATGCTGAGCGGCTGGCAACGAGAGTTAGAATTAGAACTCGGTTCAATACGTGATGCCGTTAGAGCAAATAGCCTGTTAGCCGTGGATGCCGAACAGGGGTTACAAACTGCAGCGCGGGAGTTTGGTCAGAACGCTCTTTCTCAAATTGATGCAAAAGTAGAATCTCTGGAAGCGGAAATGTGCGATGGTTTCTTGCGAATCCAGGAAAGTACCGCGGGTTTCATGGCTGAATGTAGTCGAAGAACTACCGCTGAACTCGAACAGGTTCTTATATATGCAGATGGAAGGCGAAGCAGAGGCGAAGAACGCTTGCGACAGACACTGGATGACAACAATAATGCTTTGAAGCAAGCTGTTGAAAAGCAAGATGAAGAATCTCGCACGAAGCTGAAAACTTTAGTTGGAGCCAGCGCCGACGAGGCATCCCGTTTCCTGGAACGCTTTGCAGGTCTTGAACAACGGGCCGTGTCGGAAGGAGACGAAACGGTCGCTGATCTGTTTAAGCAATTTCAACGAGCTACAGCCGAGTTCGAGGCTCAATTGAACGTGATTTCCGATCGGGGCGTTAAACAGCTAAATGTCCTGATGGACGAGAGTGAAGGTGCTTTGAAAAATCTGTCGACTTCTGTTGTGGACAGATTTCACAAGTCGAATCAGGAATACGTTGAATTGCTAGATATCTCCCATACAGATATCAAAGTACAACTCGATGACGCAAAGAATAAGTGTCTTACATTGATTGATAGCCTTTCCAGTTCGCTTAAACAAACGGAGAGTCACTCGTGAATAGCGCCCTGCCCGATGAGTTAATGCTGCATGTTAATGACGCACCTGTTGAACCGGGTCAGCGGCAAGAGTGGTTATTGAAATCGCTGAAGCCGGTATCGCCTGGTGACGTGTTAGTGGTGGCATCACAAAATGACTTTGGCTACGGATTGACGAAACTCTGCCTGGTCTTCAGTGGAAACTCGCTAAGCGCCAGGTGCTTTACTCTAATTGATTCGCAAGATGCATATCGGATTCACTCGGCGCGCCAAGCTATTGATTTTTCGCACGATGCAGGGTTGGCAATTCTGCGCGGTGCTCAGTTACGAACGACTTCGGTCAGTCGACTCGGCGAGTTGGACAAAGCTGCTCCTCGTGATTTTATCAGGCTATTTCTGGCAGCAGTTGGTGAATTTAACTTGCAGACCTTTGTTCCTAAGCCGGGAGAAACGCCATGCCGAGCGCTTCTCAGCTTATTGCTCACCGGCGGATTTGCTCCATTTAGTGGTGAGGAACAGTCGGTGGTAATGGAACAAGAGGCAACGTCAATTCCGATTTCTGGTGCACTGACCAACCCGGGGGCGAGTTCCAGGGAATCCGGAACTTCAGTATTATCCGCCCGGAGTAGCCGTGATGGAGTCTCTGCAGTGGGACAGAAGGAGCCGGTTCTTCCGGCGATCATTCATCAGGAACCTAATGTCCAAGAGTTCTTGCAGGTTATCGAAGAATCAGGTCTTGCCATGATACATCCTCCTCCGGCGGACGTCAATGTAGCGCAACATTCTACGTTCAGACCCGAGGACGCATGGGGAGACGATGCTTCGGAACAGGAGGCAGATTCATTTGATAAGCAAACCGAGTCGTCCCAAGCTAAAGAGTACCAGCAGAGTGTTGAGTCATCGCCGGATGCCATAGCAAACGAACGATTAGAAGATGGACGGGGACATGCACACAACGTCTCTCCAACAGCGCGCGATGGACACGCTGTGTCAGAGCAACCGAAACGGGGCTGGACACATAAGGTTGTGTCGGTAGAAGAGTGGCCGGATCAGGTCGCTTCCGTCCAGCGAGTTGACGGCACCGAGTTGCAGGGAGAATCTCTGGCGGAAGCAGTATCAGAGACGGCAAGTGATCCACATTCCTCTAGTGAATCTTGGCAAACCGAAGGCGAATCAGCGCAGGCAGAAGTATCATCATCTCAATCTGCGGAGGCGGATTGGTCACCAACTGCGCCGCCTTCACCGACCACCGAAATGCAAGTTCGTGAAACTCAGTCTCACGATGTTACTTCGTCAGAACAACATGAATTTTCACCAAAGCAAGATGATGGCACATTCGAACAAGATGGAGCCTCGGTTGACGGGGGATGGTCGAAAGAGCCTCAATCTCATGACCAGGAGCAAGAATCATCAGAACAAATTGCTCAGGCCGAGTCACCATCTGGTGGTTGGGAGCAACCGTTAGCAGACGATGGTGCCGGGCAAACCGAAACATTTCACGAACCGAGAGAAACTGGATTCCAACAGTCCGACAATAATGAAATTCAGTGGGAATCGGGCTCTCAAGACGATGCCTCCTTACGCTCGAAGTCACCACCGCCTTCGGATTATGACCCGACGTCCAGCGAGGATGAATGGCTGCGCTGGGGAGGAGCCTCTGCTGCGCGCGCGGGATCATTCCAATCAGTCACCAGAGATGGATCATCGAAGTTAGATGATCCATCATCGGCAGTAGATGCTGGAGACGGATCATCTCTGTTGCAAGAACCGACATCGCCCGGGGATGATGAAACTCCACTAGATGGCGAGAATGGATCATCGCAGTTGGAAGAACCGACTTGGACCGCGGACGATGGAAGTCTACTGGCACAAGCATCAGATGGCGAGAATGGATCATCGCAGTTGGAAGAACCGACTTGGACCGCGGACGATGGAAGTCTACTGGCACAAGCATCAGATGGCGAGAATGGATCATC
>JAKFUT010000152.1 GCA_021732565.1 Candidatus Obscuribacterales bacterium | reverse complement strand
GCGCACCCATGCGCAATCTACCGTTAAGCGGGCATATCTGGCCGTTTTTGACAGTTGCCCAAGAATATGGTTCAGTCACTCTCAAAGCCGGAAGCGTAACGCCCTTCCTTATATCGGGTGGCTCAGGTTGCGCCAACTGTATTACTGGAAGTCTGATTGGAGCGGCCATACCGGCGCAATTATATATGGTTGTGTTTGGAGCATTTTACGCCAGCACCGGCGCGGTTTCAGTAACTGCCGGTGGTGATATGGTCTTGTCCAGTAATAGCCTGTCACAGCTTGGCTATTCGGAGGTCACATTGAATGCAACCGGCAAGGTGATCTCGCAGTCAGGCAGTATAGCTCTCCCCACTCATCCAACCAATGATGGAGGAGCTCTGAATGTAAACGCAACTGCTCTCCAGTCACAGACACCGGGCGGCATTATACTGAGCAGCGATACAGCCGTGAGCTTATCCGTTGCATCGAACATACAAAGCGGAACGGGACCAGGGCAAATACAGGCGACGGCTCCCTCAGTCTTGCTGTCGAGTACCGGCAGTATTGCACTCGATTCAATCGATCTCGCCACCACCAATTTGACAATGGCAGCTGGATCCACCACAAGAGTCAATCTTCAATCAGGCAGTTCAATCACCAATGTCTATGTGAATAACTTTGAAACTGCAAATCCGTTTCAGGCTGCCTTCACTGTGGGCGGTGCCATCTTCGGCTCAGGGATGAGCGGCGACACTTCGACGATAACGAGCTTGTATGTTAACAGACCGGCTGGTACCAACCTCAACGTCAATAACGTTCCGAACCTTCAATTTCTGGCGGTGACAGGTGGCCCAATCAACGTGACTGGCGGTTGGAGCCCGTCGGTGACAAGCCCGGTCCAAGTTGTCTTGAACTCAACGGGTTCAGTTAACTTTAACGTGCCTACTTTCCAGAATCCAGAGAGTTCGTATCCAGCTCTATTTGCAATTAATGCTACCGGAGATGTAACTGTTAATGCGCAATCACTATTTATTTACACGTATTCCGGGGCGCCAGCAGGCTTCTCACAGATAGCCAACATACCGGCGCAACCAGCGGGCATTGTTTCTTCCGCAGGCACGGTCACATTGAACATTGCCGATACGCTAAATATCAACGTAGGTGCTGCACTAGGTTCCAAGAGCGGGAATGTCATTATTAATTCGTCGAACGTTGTTAATGATGGCATCATATCGGTCGTTTCGCCCCGGAATCTTTTTCTATCAAGCAATAGCAACATCGACGTAAGCGGTGCAGGCTATATTTTGGGCAACGTCTTTTTCACCACTCCTGGTGCCGTTAACATTTCTCAAGCCGGAATAGTTGGAGCGGTGCAAGGTTTCGCCGGCGGTACAGTCAACGTTGCTGGCGGATTTGTGGTAAGAACGGATGGCACCACATCAGTGAAGACGATCTCGACAACGGCACTGAGCGCAGAGACTGTCGCGTTTCTTCGGGGGACAGTTCTTTCACAGTCTGCGGTCAGCAGAGAATCTATAAATTCAAATGCTCTGGTCGCCACCGACAGTCAACGCCGATCACTGTCATTTAACATGGAAGGAGCCGACGATAGCGGTGTTGCAAAGATTGGCAACAAGAAATACATTGTGACTAACAGCAATCAGAATCTTTCCTTTTGTGTCGCGCGGGATGATAGCGTCGGGCTCGCGGAGGAAGGCACCGAAATATCTGAAGAGGAAGGCGAGTTGTACCTGAGCAAAGGCAAGCTTGTCGTTAGCACCACCGATCAGGCTAAGTTGATAAATACTGCGCAGGGTCGCGTGATTATAGACAAGTCCTCTACCGCGATGGTTCGAGTCTCTGTTTCGGGAACCGTGAGCGTTGTAACTCTGGGGGGAGGCCAGGCTGCTTTCTATGGAACGGACAACAGCGCAGCTCCAGTGAGCCAAGGAGAGGAACTGCTCGCGAATGCAGCAGGCTTGGAAGCGGAGGAACTGGTCGCGGCCGATGGCATTGAAAGAGGCGATGCCATATCTGCAGGCATCACAAAGACGCAACGCACGGTTGTCAGACGCACCATATCGCTAAAACAAATTATCGATAAAGACGTAATGATCAACAATTCTCTCATTCACATCAAAGGTGTGAGGTTTTCACGACAACAAGACTATGCCAAACAGCTAAAAGAAAGCGCCTCTGCACAATCTGCGTTTAAGCCAATCGCTTTTCTCCAACCAGTTCTCAGAGGTGCTCCCTCACCTGCTACCAGTATGATGAACGTGATAATCTCCTCGGACAGTTGCCGGTACAGACAAAGCTCGCCAAATCTATTAGTGCTTCAAGAAGGCACTGCCTTTATACGACCAAGCCACGACATTACCGTTCGGACGGAGTACTGCGATGTGCTTTTGAAGAAAGGCGCCGCCGCTAGCATTTCCACATACCCCGGGCACACGATAATACGATCGTGCAGTGGAGCTGGCTGTACAACTGTACGCACCATCCGGCACGCTGCCCGACTGAACGCCGGTGAAGAGCTCATGGTCAGCAAGAGTGTACTGAAGGAAAAAGACATTTATAGGCAGGATGAGGTTACTCATCGCAGTTGCCTGATCTCGCACATTGATGGATTTTCTCTAGCTCACTCTGAGTTCTCTCTCCCCTCATTCTTGAGCTTGGCATCGATGAGAGAGCTACGCCATCCGACCCGCAAAGACACCAAACTCGCGGGCGCACAGCTTATGAAGTCTGCGGTCGCTTTGCAGTTGGTCAAGCACAATCGCGGCACATTTAGATAGGGCTGGTAACGACCAGTTGCGATTCCGAAAATGGAGAGAGGAGTAAAGGTCAGAGGCTGTTCCTGCCAAAGACAGGAACAACTACTGGACCGGTATCTACAAATTTAAGCAAGGCGCTAGTTTCCGCTACTATTTTTCCATCTTTTGAGCGTATGCTTCCGCCAGTGAGTTATCTTTTCGTTCGGGACGGTAGCGCCAAGGGAGCTGTATGTATTGCCAAACTACTGGTGTTCGTCGTATTAAAGTGCTCAGACTGCCATTATTGGCCGCGATCATTGCAACTATTCTTGTTGGAGTGTTGCAGGCTGTTGTGGCTACCCCGGACAGCGAGAACGCTGAGTTCAACGCAAACATGGCGGCGGCGGGTAAGGCCTTGCACCGTTGTTGGAATCCAGACTATGAAAAAGGAATGTTGGCGGTTGAGCAGGCATTGGAAATAGCACGGAAGGAATTTCCCCGGTTTGACAAAAGAACAAGCGAAGTGCTCTATACCAGAGCCATGGCAAACTCCCGTTCAAACAAGAATGATGAGCTGAGCAAAAGTGACCTGTATGAAGTCTTAGAGATCAACAAGCACAACGGCAAGCCGGCAGATCTTTTCGTCTGTTCAAACTTGGGTTTAATCCTCCTGCGTCAGCACCATTGGGATGAAGTACTGAAGATTGGTGAAGAGTTGAGGCGGGATGGAGGTTTGGAGGGGCAACCGATCGAACATAAAAGAGCGGTTCTGGCTCAGCTGTCGGAAGCATATGCAGGAAAACATCAATATGAGAATGCATTATCCACAGCGGAAGCAGCAGTGCAGTTGGAGCAAAACAGTCCAGAAGCTTTCGCTCTCAGGCATTATGATTTGATGGGATCTCTGAGGCATGTCTCCCTACTGCTGCGTCAGCAAAATCCTCCAGCTACAGAAAAGGCCGACGACATTGATAAGCGGCTTCCGATCATCGCAGATGATTTGTGGGAGTCTCCGTCAATTCCGAATCCGAAAACGCCAGAGGAGCAACTGGTGAACAAAGTAAAAGATGCAAACGACCTTGGAATACGGTTGCTTTGCCAGGGACGTTATAGCGAAGCTGAGAGAACGCTCGCACAAAGTATTAAAATGCACGATACATCCCCGGTAAAAACGAGCGCAGTGTTCTATCCCCTGTTGACCCTCGCCTGTGTCTATCGGCTCCAGGACCGTCAATCGGAGGCTCTCCGATGCTATTCTTCGGCAGAGAAACTTATAACCCGACTCAAAGGCGATGAAGAAAGATTCGGAGTGGTGTATCCCCAGTGCCTGGCATCCTTGTATAGATCATACGGAGAATTGCTGAAAAAGACGGGAAATCTTAGCGAGGCGAACAGGTGCTTGAAGCTGAGCCGGGAACACTTTGAGCGATTGGCAACCATGTCCAAAGATGAAAGAGTAAACAGTATCTGGATAGGCTGGCGCATTGACGTAATGCTACCCCTGGAACTCGAGGCTGCCAAATAGCGTAATTGATTTTCGATTGGGCGTGAATATCCTAATCCGTCGATCTGCAGAGACTGTTTCAGAGGTTGAACGAATCTGAAATTAAATTTCCTGTGTAAGATCGGGCACTGGCCCAGGTCTTACACATTTCTGTAAGGATGTGTTCCCGTCCAACATAGTCTCGCTATTCGCGACACCGAACTGTCGTTTATCTGCATCTCAGGCTTGTGCTTAGTAAGACAAAAGAATTATACTCGGATGTTCACTTCCTGAAAGCAAGATCAACTTGGAGCGGCAGATGATCCGAACCTATGTTTCCTAACACACGCCGGTCTACAACAACAAAGTGATCCGTTACTAGGCAATGGTCGATCGGAAACAGTGTTGAAAACGGAGACCAAAAGGCACACCAAGTTGGCTGAAATCCAAACCCCTGCTCCGAGTCAATCAGCCCACCATCAATAACTAGCTTATTGAAGTTATGCGACCAGGGAGTCGCATTCAAATCTCCAAACAGGATTGCCGCGCTAGTGGCAGAATTCGCTTCGCTTGCTAGCACCACGAGTTCTTCGTCTCGTGACCCTTTACGATACAGTGGGATAACTGGATGTGCAAAGATAAGTCGCACGTTTCGTCCATCTATAACTGTGCTTGCAGTGATTCTTGGACGCTTAATTTCACCAAAGTATTTTACAGAAGCGTTTTCTAGTGGGAACTTGCTTAGCAGTGCAACGCCGCCAAAGCGAGGCTCGTAAACTTGGTGCGGATACTGTTTAAGCCCTTTTTGAAGTGCCAACATCCACGGGACAGTCACTTCAGAGATACCAATCAGGTCAGCGTTGCTATGTTTGATCAGATCGAGCGTTCGCTCTTTCTGGATGTTTTTGCCCCCGAACACATTTAGCTCAAGAACCCGGAGCCGCGGATCTGGACCCGATGCTGAGGCATGTAAGCCTCCAAAATAGAGCGGCATAAACGTCAGACCATTTACAAGCAAAAACAGCAAAGAACCGGTAGTGAGCCACACACGTTTCGTCCAGCTAGTCACCGTTGTGAGGATGAGCAGCAAGACGACATACAAGGCTCGAAAATTTGAGAAAATGTCGAACCAACCTCCAAGTTGTCCACAAAAGCCCATCGCTGATACGATTCCGATGCCGACTAGTATGATCCAGCTGACGCCAATTAGAATTCGTCCAAAAAAAGCGGCTTTGTTTTTCTCACGCATGGCGACTCGGGCCGACTAAGGTGATTGTATGGTCAGCATACTGTAGCAGAACGAGCAGTACCATAATGAAAGCCGTTTCTCCTGATAATTCCGTACATGATATCGCTCAATCTTCGCGAGGAAGATGGTATGAGCCGGACTAATGGTTTGAAGAGTTTTGTATTTGTGTCGACTGAGTGAGAAGAAAGCGCTCTATTTCGCTAGCCCCGGGTAAAAGATAAGAAGACGTTCTTACGCCAGGGAATCCTACCGATGCGCGCGACAATAGCTTTTGCTCTCTTTTTAAATCTATTAGTTACTAGTCCTGTAATGGCGGAGGTGATCAACTGCCCGCCGACAGCAGTTGCGGCCATCGGCGCACTGGAAAAGAAATTCTTTGCCCACGCCTACGACAGTCGATTAAGCGAAAGGGTAACCCGATTGGAACGTTTTGTGTTTGGAGAAACAAGAAATAATTGTCCATTGGCTCAGAGAATTTCGCGACTTACTAGTACTACAGGCGTGCCGCATGCTCAGCCGCCAGGATTTTCAGATAAAAGTATCAGCGGGGCCGTTGACAACCCCGCAAGTAAGACTTTAGGGCTGAAAAAAATTCCGGTTGAATCAACTTATCCACGAATTACTAACCTTGAGCGCCGACTGCTTGGGAGTACCTTTGAGCAGCAAGCCGTAGTGCAACGGTTGAGCAGACTAGAATGCAAGGTCTTCGGCCATACCTCATCCGTACGCGATTTAGCTAGCAGAGTCGACTTTATTGAGGAAGAAGCTGTTGCGTCCAAATTTGGTAGTACGTCGCTGAGTTCGATTGCAATGGATGGACGTGACAATGCGGCGGCAAGGGCAGGCTATTACTCGCAGGCATTACCGCTCAATTCAAATAGTTCCTTTCAGCCAGATCGGCAAAACTACATTGATCCATACGGGCATCGGGCCGGTCTCCAGCAATTCATGACAGGTCAGCGCAGGAATTTCACCAGCACGGTGGATCAGATTGAGTTTTTGGAAATGGTTGCGTTTGGACGTATCCGCCCGAATAAGCGATTAGAAGATCGTGTCGAAGCACTGGAAAGGAATCTTCACCGCCAGATTGCCTCGAACGAAACATTGACTAACAGAGTAGCTCGCATTTGGGCAATGGCTTCTGAACAACGAAAGACAAGCCATCTTTAGAATTCGCTGGGACGGCAGACGCAATGTTTACGCGTGCGATGTTTGCAGAATGAGCTGCGCGGAGTCGGCCGCTTGTCCGTGTCGTCGAAATAAAAAACTTCGCGTCTACTTGGGGCTGTCTGTTGAGTTCAGGGTTATGCAACTTGGAAAGGAAGAAGTTTCGAACGTAGCGTATGGTTTCAAGCGTTCGACGATTGACCAGATCAAGAAAAATGCGGTAGCCTATCGACATGCAGTTTCGCGCAAAGAAGACGCTGGTCCCATCGAAGTGAAGCAAGGCATTCTCAATTATCATCTTGCGCAAGACAGCTATCACGACTATCTGAAGCATGCCTACCTTCTGGAAGTTGCTAGAGCCAACAAAGAAACCTGTCGCGTGCGTCCACAAAACTTCCTGTGGCCCAGCGAGAAATTCTTCCTGCAAGACCGTCCTCAGTCTGTTTCAAGGAAAAAATAATCAAAGGTAGCGGCGACTCGATCTGCAGGTGTATTGAATGAAAAGACCGTCCGTTGCAGCATATACCGTGTCCATCCTGTTAGCATTGATTACAGCATCACTTCCCGCGGTGCACGCGGCCTGTTGTTATTTCTCAGCAAAAGACAAAGATGTAAACCAGCCCGGGCAGAAGGCTTTTATTGCATGGAGACCTGAACGTAAAGAAGAAGCTTTCACTGTTCAGCCGAAGTTCGAAGGAAATGCCATCGATTTCGGAATGGTCATTCCGACACCATCCAGGCCTAAACTGGATGAGATGCCGCGCGACTTCTTCAAGGACCTGGCGTTGTACACCATATTGATGCCATTGCCCGAGCCGATCTATTCGGCCATAGATCCGAACACACGAAAGTATGAATGCGACAAGGACGATTTCATTGTAGATGATGCAAAGAAAGTAAAGATACTCGAATCCGGTGTCGTTGGCTCTCTCGATTACAAGATTTTAGAAGCTCAAGATGCGAAGCCGCTATACGACTGGTTGAAACAGAACGGCTATTCATACGGCGGCGATGAGGCTACCCTCGACCATTATGTTCAGAAAAAGTGGCTTTTCACCGTCATGAAGATCGATCCGAAGCAGATGAAAAAGGCCGCAAATGGCAGTTACACTGGTGAGGTTACGCCAACACGTTTTACTTTTCAATCAGGTACTTGTGTCTACCCGCTGCGCATTACACAGATATCGGTAAAAGACAATACTGATGCATTGTTCTATGTGCAATCTCCACAGCAAATGGATTTGCCGGGAGATTGGTCGTGGATGCATTCATATCGCCCCATGTATCTGAGCTACATGCTTGGTTGTAGCGCTGATGCACAGCAACAGAAAGAATTGCAGGAGCGCTACAATTGGCTCAGCTCGAAGAAGAAAGATGATCGAAAGTTTGAAACGACAAAGTTGGAATGGGCGAAGAAGCTTGGTTCGACGGATCTGTCCGTGTTGGAAGATCCGCTGAAAAATTACGGACAAATGGGCACGGGTGATCTTCCACCTGGAGCGAAGGTGATTCCATTGGCAGAGTTTCTGCAGGAAGTGAAAGCCGCGAGCTTGGCACAGAGTAAGGGTAAGCTTAGCGATTATGCCAAGCAAGAGCTGGGGCGTATGGAAGACATGTATCAGCCTGCGCGAGGAATGATCGTGAAGAATGATCCAAAGAGTTTAGGCAAAGGATTCATCTATACGCATTACAGCTGGTATCCCGCACGTCAGGTGCCACAGGAGGAAGTGAAGGGATTGGCACTCCTAAAAGGATACTTGCAAAACGGTAACTGGCTCACGAAATTCCGTAAGATAGTGCGCAAGAACGAGATGACTGATGACCTCGTGCTCGCCGCCGTGCCCAAGGAGAAGGAAGAGACATACATTCGGATAATGCCTACGTCACCGCCGTAAAGAAATCGGCACCACGCAAGCGTGCCGCAGTGAAGTTTGCGCCTTCTGCTCGAATTCCACAGGACTCCAGTGGAATTATCTAAACTCGCCCCAAACTGTAGGTCTGAGTATTCCAGCGAAAAAACATGCAGGGGTGAACAAAATAGAAACTAGTCCAAGCAGACATTCGGTGATCGGAACATCCCCGCTAATGGCCGCACCCAACATATGGAAAATTATGAGGGGGGTGAAAATTAGAGGGCTGAAGCACATTCCGAAAAGAGCACCGAAAACAACGGTTAAAGCTGTTTTCTCTCCAAGTCGGTGATCCAGGAATTGCTTCAACCAACGCCCGCCATAAATGCCAAGGAAAAAGCTAATCAGACAGTCAATGAAGGGAATATGAACGAGTGCCATCACCCATGCCGCCGCAACTCCGACTATCACCGATGAGCCGAACCCTTTAGCGGTGATCATCCACGTACTGTCGGAGGGTTTGGGTTTGGTGGTCTCCCGGCTCACACAAGTTGTGCAGCGGAACCCAACGGGGCACTCAACCATGCACTGCCCGCAGATGGGCGTTTCACACTGGGAGCATTTGAGTTTTGAGTCTTCGTGGGAGCAAGGCTTCGCCATTAGATACCGCCAAGTCGTTAGTATATTTTACCAAATTGGTTGCAGCTTGAAACTGTGCCTTTGGCTAGCGTGAGCAGTTGCTAACCAGCAAAGGGTGGTTCGGTTGCAAGAGGATCATCCACGGACCCTTCCTATATGCGACTGGAGGCATAAAGTCCCATCACCAAGTCGGCATCGTTTAAGATGTAGGAACCGCCCACTTGCCGATAGTCATAGCCAGGTGGGATCCACCATATGGTGCTTCAATCACAATTGCAATTTGCACTGTTGGTTCTGTACAACGTCCAGTCAGCGATGGCACATGAGTTCGTGAGGTAACCGTCGATTTCTTCACCAAAGAATATATGGCGATGCTCGACCAAGGCGGCGATAGATAGTCTCGCCAGTAGATTCGTATTGCCAAAAGACCCCTATTCCCAAGATTGGGAATGGGAGGTAGCTGATGCTGAACGAATAGACGAATTCATATCAGCATACGAGAACGGCGGCTTGTCAGAGGATGAGCGGTTCACGCTTATGGAAATGATTATGCAATCGTTTGAGGATTTATCCGAACCACTTTCTGAAGACTTACGGTGGTCCAGAATATTAGAAATTATCCACCAGAATGTTGACCTTCATGTCTACACAATTTGGTATTGGTCGAACCTGGACGATGCAACCGGCCAGATCCCCGCTTTGGAAGATTCCTGGAAGGTGGCTCCATATCTGAGAGCCGTATGGGAGAAACACCGTGACAAATTCCAGGACTGAGGTTGAACTCACAAGTGAAACATTGCACAAAATTTCACATCGTTGCTATGCTGCTGATGTAGAGTCTGCGAGAGCAATACGGCGAGAGAACGGCTGAGTTGGTAGCCAATTCTGTTAGGATGACTTGGCGAAAAATAAGTAGTCCGCTCAGCACGATGCTAGAATTCGCTGCTGGTGTAGGGAATCTTCGTGAGATAGCAGATGTCGAATCAACATGAGATTCGAGCAGCGATGAATCGCATCAAAACAGCGCTATGCCAGCATGGCTACGACGAACTTATTGGTAATCTAGCGGGCGGCGCAAGTACCGAAGAACTACAAACATTCGAAAGGATGATCGGATTTATCTTACCAATGGCTCTTCGTGAGCTTTGGTCGATTCATGCAGGGCAGAAGACGGAAAATGGTTATCCGATTCGCGATGACGAAGGCAATGGTTTTTTTGGTGAGGTGGACTTCCTTGGTCCGAAAGATGCTCAGGACTGTCATGCATTGATCGAACCTACCCTCGATGTAATAAAAGAAGCTCGAAGTCACGAAGCTGAAATTGCCGGAATGCTCGAAAGAGGCGAAGACATAGGCCGCTGGAGGGCTGATTTTAGCGACTGGAGCGAGTCCGGCATGAGCAACGAGGAAGTGGATTCTGATGAGTGGATCTGCTTTGCCGGGAATGGAGAATACAGCTGCTGGCTTGCTGTCAATGCAAAAACGGGGCGCGTATTCGAGTATTTAAAAATGCACTTTACCTTTAAACTGGCAGCAGGTTCAATTGCAGACTGGTTGAACAGACATGCGGCTGGCGTCGAGAAGTATAGAGATCCTGCCGGCAGGTAATTCCAGTAAGAGTGCTCCTTTCTCAGGGTTCCACATGCGCCAGCGCTTCGAGTATGGACGAGGAAATTGGGAGCTGTGGTGCCGGCTTGCTACGGTCACCGCCATAGCTTGTTGAATAGAGTTGATTGAGCATCCATACCAGCTTGAGGTTGAGTGCCAAGTCCGCAACAGTCCTAAGTGATCCAAGCCTTAGGAGGAAATACTTTCCTGCCGGATGCGCTCCACAGAAAGATCGCGTGAGACACGGACAGAAGCGTAAACAATCGGACCGCAATGGTGGCAAAATTATCCGCTGAGCCTGTGAGACAGGCTGGTATCGGAGACAGGCAAACAATTGTGATTGCAACCCTCAGTATTGTCGCAGTATGTTTTCGGGTAATCCGGATGCTCAACAGTGGTGAGAGCAATAATGCAAAACCGATGACAGAAATTAGACCGCCAATGGTCATGGAGAACATAGTCCGGAAACGATCGTATGGATAATTGAAGTTTGGAGCGTATGGGTGATACCGCACTTGTATCCCTGATCCCACTGGATGTTTATCGAGATACGCTTGCGCCTCTACAATCGAATCCTTGCTAGTTTCCCACGTAACTCCCGAGTGACTTTGCCCGTTTGCGTCAAACTCATACTTTACTTCTGGCATCCATCTCTTGGCGGCCTTGTTGTTAAATTCACCAATCTTGGCAGTACTAACTCTCGCAACTGCACTTCGCGCTTGCGCATATCCGAAAACTTCAAATCCGAAGAACGCGATTGCTGCAATTAACAACACTTCCACTATGGTAGCAATCAATCTCAGCTTCACTGTCTTTCCCTCGGCACCCGGTGTCGATAATGGAGGAAGTGACATGTTCCTAACTCCAACCAGGTGACGCTGCTATTTTGTGCTGGAAAGGCCCATAGCTCTGGAAAAGTAATCATGAATTAAGCAGTCAAGAGAGGAGCACAGGCAGGTTTTTTGCAGCGTTTACGTTATTGCTGTTTGGAACCTGAAAGAAATAACCGAAGCGGACTCAAGACGTGGCACTCTAGTAGATGAAACAGCCAGCTAGGCTGTTTCTCCTCGCCCGGGTGAACCATTGCACAAGAATGTCTCATCGATGACTGCCGGCCCTGTCAAGCCCCGTTTGTTACGGCACTCCGGATCTATGCCAAATTTTGTCTTAAGCTTTTTACATTGCAAGGCGAGGAGTGAAAGTTGAAATCCTCTGTGTCCGTGGTCATTAGGCTCCTCCCGGGAGCGGCAGGGTGCGTGATACGCTGGCTGAGACCGGCACGGATCGCGATATGCCTGCTATGAACCTTGGCGCAGTTTCTCGCGCTGAGGCTGCACGTCGACGGTGCTGCCGGACTCGAGCCTCAGTAGTAGCATCGCTTTACATGAAAGCAAGGAGGAACGGCAGTGAGCAAAGTGACAGTTATCGGTTCCGGCAATGTTGGCGCCACGGTTGCCCAATATGTCGCAGAGAAGGACATCGCTGATGTGGTTCTCATCGACATTATTGATGGTATGCCGCAGGGCAAGGGCTTGGATTTAGCAGAAGCAGCTCCCGTCCATGGCCATGACCGCAAGCTCTTTGGCACCAATGATTACACCGACACCAAGAACTCAGACGTGGTTGTAATCACCGCTGGTATTGCTCGCAAGCCGGGTATGTCGAGAGACGATCTGCTCAAGACCAATGCTTCCATAGTGCAAGCATGCACTCGTGAAGCTCTCAAGCAGTCACCGGATGCGGTATTTATCGTGGTGACAAATCCGCTTGACGTCATGACCTATTTGGCATGGCAAACTGCCAAACTACCCCATACCCGCGTCATCGGCATGGCCGGCGTACTTGACAGCGCTCGGTTCCAGGCATTCATCGGAATGGAATTGAACATGTCGGTGCAAGACGTTCGTGCAATGGTGCTTGGTGGTCACGGCGATCTGATGGTTCCAGTGCCGCGCTATTCCACTGTTAATGGTGTACCGATCACAGAACTCATGTCCGCTGAACGTGTTGATGCCCTGTGCAAGAGAACACGTGACGGGGGCGCTGAAATTGTCGGATTGCTGAAGAGCGGTAGCGCCTTCTATGCTCCAGGCGCTTCGGCGACCCTGATGGTCGAAGCAATTTTGAAAGACCAAAATCGTCTGTTGCCATGTGCAGTGCTGGCCAATGGCGAGTATGGACTCAAAGACGTCTATGTTGGCCTGCCCACCGTGCTTGGCAAGGGTGGTGTTAAAAATGTCATTGAGGTGAAACTGGGCGATGATGAGCTTGCATCATTGAAGAAGTCAGCCGAATCGATTCGTGAAAATATCGATGCCATGAACAAGCTGCTTGTTCCGGCCTGATTAAGAGTTCAAAAGCTCCGGGTTGAAAAACTCGGAGCTTATTTCTTGTTAAGGGTAGTTTCGTCAGCAGCTAGACCATTTTCGCTCTTTCGAGGCGGGTGTAGCTATAATGTCATTTTGTCCGAGAGAATGGAAAGGGAAGTGCGAATCTTGCATCGCTTTAAGAGTTCGGCAATTTATTTTACGTTTGCAGCATTAGTAGCTCAATGTTTATCGTCGTCAGCCCCCGCAGCTTCTGCTCCTGCTGCTGCCGAACCAGCGCATGGCGTGCAGCCGCCTGCCATAACTTTTTCTCCTGATACAAAAGCTTCAGAACAAGACAAGAAAGAGATTGAGAAGCTTTTGGTCAATTTAGAGAAAGATTGGAACGGTCACAACCTCGAGGGTGTGATGGTTTACTACGCGGACGATTACGTTAATAACGACGGGTTTGATCGAAAGGTAGTTACCGATCTCACGCGCGATTTCTGGAAAGACTATCCTGATGTAAAGTCCGCATCGTCTACAAAGAAAATTCGCGTAGAAGGTCCGTTTGCAACAGTTGAGTCGCGAGACGTCACCACTGGCACTTCCGAAAAGGAAATTCAGGGGCTTGGCACCAAGGGTGAACTGACCTCGATTTCGGAAGGTCAGCTTTACTTGAAGAAAGTCGGGCCGAACTGGCGAATTATCGGTGACCGCATTGACTTTGAACGAGTGCGCATTACCTATGGACTGGCGCGGCAGCTTGATCCGGTCTTTGCTGCACCGGAACAAGCAAAAGCAGGAAAACAATTCTCGGCGAAGGTAGAAGTCGAGTTGCCTGCCGGTCTCACAGCGATGGGTTCGATTACGTCAGCCCAGGTCCAATACCCGCCACCGCGACCGCCAGAAGTATGGAAGTTCATGACCGATCCTGCCTCTGAGCATCCACTACTGGAGCGGGTTATGGTGGCTAATTCAAAAAACCGCAACGAACTCCTCATGGCTACCATCGGTATCACCAATTCTTCTCGCAATTCGCTCATGGGAATTGTCATTCTTACTCGCCGTCTGAATGTTGTGCCGGTGATGATGGAAGATGACAGCAAAAAGGAGAAGGTCGAAACAACTACGGCCGAAAAACCTAAAGAACAGAAGCCCGGGACACCGACACCCCCTGAGAAAACACCGGCTACAACACCGGAGAAGACACCCGAAAAGACACCGGAGAAGACTCCGGAGAAGACTCCTGCAAATCCTACGACTCCTGAAAAAACGGACTAGCAATCATGCGACTGTCGCGCATTCTGTTTCCGGCAGTTCCCTTCGCATGCGTCTTAATCGCTGATATCATTTCCAAGCTCGCTGCGAACAATTCTTTGCAGCGGGGTATATCGCAGTCGTTCATTCCCGGATTCATTCAACTGACGATTACCCGAAATACTGGTATTGCATTCGGTATCGGCAAAGGTCATGCGCACATTACAACGTTGATCGGCTTAGTGATTTTTGCTGGAATTCTCTGGTGGCTCATTAGCAGAGAACGATCTGCTGAGCCGCTTTCCCGGCTTGAGTTAGCGGGGGCGGGATGCATTCTCGGTGGTGCACTGGGCAACATTCTTGACCGAGTTCTTCACGGGGAAGTGACGGATTTTCTGGAATTTATGTTCATATCATTTCCTGTTTTCAATGTAGCAGACGTCATGATTGATGTGGGCGCCGGACTGGTTGTCATAGGAACATTGCTGGCATCGCGAAAGAGGACTGTAGACCCGGACCGTGTCGGAAATACTTGAGTTTGAAGTAGAGAAACCGGAGCGAGCGGTCAGGCTGGATCAGTATCTGTCTCTGGTTCTTGCTGCACGAGTTCCCGGTCTCAGTCGATCGCGCGTGCAAAAGCTTATTGACGAGGGCAAAATAACAGTTAACTCGGCGCCCGCTAAAGCTTCTCTGAAGCTTATCGGCGGGGAATCTATCACCGTCGAGTTGCCTCCGCCGGTGCAGGCAGGTATCAAGGCGCAAGAGATTCCCCTGCGTATTGTTTATGAGGATGAGCACTTGCTGGTCATAGACAAGCCTTGCGGTATGGTGGTGCATCCCGGTGCCGGAATAGATGAGGGAACCCTGGTAAATGCGCTGGTAGGGCACTGTCACGGGAGTCTTTCCGGCATCTCCGGAACAGTTCGCCCTGGAATCGTTCATCGGCTCGATAAAGACACGTCTGGACTTCTGGTGGTGGCCAAAAACGATGTGGCGCATCAGAGTTTGTCTGCGCAGATTAGCGCACGCACTGCTCGACGAGTGTACCTGGGCTTGCTCGAAGGGCGTCTTCCTGCCGAAAAGGGCACGGTGGACAAACCCGTGGGACGACACAAAACCAAGCGTTGGCAAATGGCCATTATTGCTGAGGGAGGTCGTTCGGCGATTACTCATTTCGAAGTGCTAAGAACGTGGGAGAAGTTTTCTCTCATTAAAGCCACACTCCAAACCGGCAGAACGCATCAGATACGCGTACATATGGCCAGTCTCAACTGTCCTGTGGCGGGCGACCTGGTGTATAACCACAAGACGACCGGGACCGAAAGCGCCCGTGAGAAGCTTGGACTAAAGGGGCATGCATTGCACGCAGCTTACCTCTGCTTCACGCATCCTGCCTCCGGACAGCTGTTAGAATTTGAAGCGGCTTTGCCAGCAGAATTTGAGCAACTGATCGATCGTTTGTGAGACACCGCCATGTCACGCAGAGTAGTTTTTTTCCTTATTAATGCAGTTGTACTTGCAACCGCAGCGACATTATTTCTTCCCAATAGTCAGCCTGTTGTGCTTCAGCTGGCGGGTACGCAATTGCAATGTACCGGCGGCGCACTGCTGTTCGGTACTTACGCAACGGGCTTTGTAATTTGCTTTCTTTCCGGGCTACCCATGCTGGGCAGCGGACAGGCCGGAAACATTGCCAAATTGAAGGAATGGCAAGCCCAGGATGCCAAATTGCTCAAAGAGATTCAATCAGACAAAGAGAAGCAACTACAGGCTAAGATTGCGACGCTGGAGGTGGCTCTCAAGCAGGCTTTGAAGAAGTAGCGATTCTATGTTCCGAACACGTGACCTCAGCAGGCTACAATGCCAAACAACAACAGCCCTTAGTCTTTTTTCGGCTGCTCAGGGTCATCATCTTCGCCGCCTTCCGGTCTGGTAAGACTGAAGTCGGATGCTTTTAGACCGTCTAAAAATTTTTTGAACTCTTCTTGCTCTTCTTCGTCTTTGTCTAAATCAGCAGCAATCGTGCCCTCTGCCACCACTTGAGGCGCTACGAATATGGGTGCTTTTGCACGCAAAGCCAGTGCTATGGCATCAGACGGTCGGGCATCGATCGGTCTGAGTACTTCCTTGCCCGCAGCATCACTGAGATACAGAACAATGGTGGCAAAATAGGTATTGGACGCTAGCTCGTTGATTTCGATGTGCTTGACTTTGAAACCTGTTTGCATAATCGTGTTTAGCAAAAGGTCGTGGGTCATTGGGCGTTCCGGCTTTTGATTATCTAGAGCCCTGGTGATTGCGTTTGCTTCAAACATTCCAATCCATATTGGCAACGCACGGCGCTTTTGTTGATCGTTTAGAACCACAATGGGATGGCCGTTTCTGGCATCCATCGCGATTCCTGCTACATGCATCTCAATCATGGTGCGCCTTCCAGTGAACTAACAAATTCCATTATGCCCAAATTCCGCTAGATTAGTTGATATCAAGATAAATTTCTTTGTTGAAAGCCCCGCAGGAGCGGGATTCATGCAGGCGAGCACTTGATTTGTAGCGCTTGGAATTCCGGTGGACCAGTTAATTCTACGGTCGAGTTCTCATTAACGAATGTTCCGTCAAAAATCATTTCTTTTAAAAGCTGTGTGACTTTGATGTCACCGGAGGAACGTTCAACTGAATAATGCGTGGCTCGGTTTCCTCGCCTCGCGCCTTGCTCCCTTTCCTGAATCCTGGTCATCGTGAAGATTCGCTGCTCTGAACCGATACAATCTTTCCACTTTAATCTGTCTTTCACTCGGAGCAAGTTCAGATTATCGCGATACTACAGGAAGTGTGTGTTCGTCTTTCTTTATATGTCGGCACGTTTTCTGTTTTCCGGGTAAGTAGTCTCTCCGGACTCTTTCGGAGATTGTGAGATGCTTGCTAGTTGTCACCCGGTCCGACCGTATTGACAGCAACAGCGACAGCGTGATGAACTATTCACGTAGCACCTCCCGAAAGGGAATCGCGGTATGAGTTTTGTCCGGATGGCGGAACTGGTAGACGCGTACGTTTGAGGGGCGTATGGGCAACCGTGAGGGTTCAAGTCCCTCTCCGGACATATCATATTTGTTCAACGAGCGGGACACCCTCAGTCCCATTACAAACAAATTTCGCTGATACGTGTGCCGTTATTTCGCTACACGTATGGCGGATGTGTGATGAAGCTCAAGGTTTGCCTCTCAAGAGAAATTTGGCCTCGGTGCTCGGTATCCAAAACAAGTGTCCATGAAAACTGCAGCTTCACTCAGGCATCGTAGCTGGTTGAGCTGTCCGGAAATTCTTGCCGGAGGTGGGTTTCATCCCGTTAAAACGGACTAAGAGGATGAGACCCTTGCAG